>CALXEV010000015.1 GCA_944387425.1 uncultured Clostridia bacterium | reverse complement strand
CTGTATGTGTAATAGCATATGAAATATTAAGACAAAATAATTTTGGAGGGTTGCAAGGAGAAAGTGAATATTTTGATATTTAATATATAAATCACTAAAAAGTATAGAAATTGTTTATAAAATGTTGACAAGAATTACTTAATATGGTAAAATAAATAACTGTAATCCGCTTAGTCAAGGCAAGCAAATGTTATGAAATCTTTAAAATATCAAAGAATAAAATAACTGCCTTTATTTAAGGATTAGCGAGTATACAAATAAGGGAGGTGCATTTTAAATGTACGCAGTAATTGAAAGTTGTGGAAGACAATACAAAGTAGCAGAAGGAGATGTAGTATTTTTCGAAAAATTAGATGCAGAAGAAGGAAAAAAAGTTACATTTGATAATGTAGTTTTAGTATCTGATGACGGGAAAGTACAAGTAGGAGAACCTTATGTTAAAGGTGTAAAGGTTGAAGGAAAAGTTGTTTCTCACGGAAAAGGTAAAAAAATAATTGTTTTCAAAATGAAAGCAAAGAAAAATGAGAGAACAAAACAAGGACATAGACAACCATACACTAAAGTTGAAATAACAGCTATAAAAACAGCTGCTAAAAAAGCAGAAAAAGCTGAAAAAGTTGAAAAAACTGAAAAAGCTCCAAAAGCTTCAAAAACAGAAAAAGTAGAAGCTTAGTTTCAGTAAAATTAGATTTTAATAGAGAAAATATAAATGAAATTAGAACCGAAAGGAGTTGAGAAGCATGGCACATAAAAAAGGTCAAGGTAGTATCAAGAACGGTAGAGATAGTGAATCTAAGAGACTTGGTGTCAAAAGAGCTGATGGTCAATTTGTTTTAGCTGGAAATATTCTAGTAAGACAAAGAGGAACAAAAATACATCCTGGTATTAATGTTGGAAAAGGTAGTGATGATACACTATTTGCATTAGTAGATGGAACTGTAAAATTTGAAAGAAAAGGTAAAGATAAAAAACAAGTTAGTGTTTATCAAGTAACAGAAACACAAAACGCATAAATAAAAACAGTAACAAGGACAACACAAATAATATAATATCTTAAGAGAGAATCAAACAAATGGTGTGAGTTTGAAAGTAAAAATTATTTGTTATCACCTATGTTAGTTGCAAGGCCGAACAATTAGTAAGTTTTGCCGTAAATCTGCGTTAAAGATATTTAAGAGAGTATTCAAAGTACTAAAATAGGTGGTACCGCGGAATAAATAAAATTTCGTCCTAATATGCAATTTTTTGCATGTTAGGACTTTTTTGTTTTTTGAAAGGGGGGATATGTATGCGAGAACTTAAAATTCATGGGATTTATAAACATTTTAAGGGAGATTACTATATTGTAGAAGATATCGCAAAAGATTCCGAGACAAAAGAAGAAATGGTTGTATACAGAATGCTATACGAAGATGGAGGTTTGTGGGTTAGACCCAAAGAAATGTTTTTGTCAGAAGTTGATTACAAAAAATATCCAGATGTAAAACAAAAATATAGATTTGAATTACAAGAAATAAAAAGTGTAGCTAAAAAATGACAAAAGAGAACCGGCACCAAATGCCAAAATAACAAAAGAGAACCGGCACCAAATGCCAAAATGACAAAAGAGAACCGGCACCAAATGCCAAAATGAAAATGATAGGAGGTATATTTATGTATAAAAAAGTAGAATTAAAAAATGGCTTTGTTGGAATGGAAAGAGAAGTTGCTGAAATGTGGAAGAAAAAAGGAATCATCCAAAAAAACTTTGACATGAATAAAGGAAAAAGATATTTCACATTTTATGATGGACCACCAACAGCAAATGGAAAACCACATGTAGGACATATAGAAACAAGAGTAGTGAAAGACATTATCCCAAGATACAAAGTAATGAAAGGTTACCATGTAGATAGAAAAGCTGGATGGGACACACATGGATTACCAGTTGAACTAGAAATAGAGAAAAAACTAGGCATATCAGGAAAAGAACAAATTGAAGAATATGGAGTAGAAAAATTCGTAAAAGAATGTAAAGAAAGTGTATTCACATATGTAAAAATGTGGGAAGAAATGACAAACAAAGTAGGATTTTGGGTAGACATGGAACATCCATATGTTACATATCATAATGATTATATAGAATCAGTATGGTGGGCTTTAAAAGAAATGTGGAAAAAAGGATTATTATATGAAGGTCATAAAGTAATGCCATATTGCCCAAGATGTGGAACAGCTTTATCATCACATGAAGTAGCACAAGGATATAAAGATGTTAAAGATTTAACATGTATTGCAAAATTCAAAGTAGAAGGAAAAGAAAATACATATATATTAGCATGGACAACAACCCCATGGACATTACCATCAAATTTAGCACTATGTGTAAACAAAGCTTATACATATGTTGAAGTGAAAGCAAATATTGGAACAGATGATGAGCCAAAATATGAAAATTATATATTAGCAAAAGATTTATTAGAACCAGTATTAAGAGAAACACCATATGAAATAATAAGAGAATTTAAAGGAACAGAACTAGTAGGAGTAAAATATGAACAACTAATGCCATTTGCTAAAGTAGATGGAAAAGCATTTGAAGTAATTCATGGAGACTTTGTAACAAAAGAAGAAGGTACAGGAATTGTACACATGGCTCCAGCATATGGTGAAGATGATAGTATTGCTTGTAAACAAAATGGAATAGCATTTGTAAATTTAGTAGATAAATCAGGCAAATTTGTTCCAGAAGTTGAGCCATGGGCAGGAAGATTTGTAAGAGATTGCAATGAAGATATCTGTAAATGGCTTGCAGAACAAGGAAAATTATTCTCAAAAGAAAAACATATGCACTCATATCCACATTGTTGGAGATGTGATACACCACTTTTATATTACCCAAAAGAAAGTTGGTTTGTTGCAATGACAAAACTAAGAGACCAATTAATTGCTAACAACAATACAATACATTGGTATCCAGATACAATAAGAACAGGAAGATTTGGAAAATTCTTAGAGAATGTAATAGATTGGGGAATATCAAGAGATAGATATTGGGGAACTCCATTACCTGTATGGAAATGCGAATGTGGTCATGAAGAATGTATTGGAAGTATAGCTGAATTAAAAGAAAAAGCAGTTGATTGTCCTGAAAATATTGAATTACATAAACCATATATAGATAATGTGCATTTAAAATGCCCTGAATGTGGAAAAGAAATGACAAGATATAAAGAAGTAATAGACTGTTGGTTTGATTCTGGTTCTATGCCATTTGCACAACTACATTATCCATTTGAAAATAAAGAAGAGTTTGAAAAACATTTTCCAGCACAATTTATCTCAGAAGCAGTTGACCAAACAAGAGGATGGTTCTATACATTACTTGCAATATCAACTTGTTTATTTGATAAAGCATCATACGAAAACTGTATAGTTTTAGGTCATGTATTAGATGAACATGGACAAAAAATGTCTAAATCAAAGAAAAATGGTGTAGACCCAATAGAATTATTAGATACAGTAGGAGCAGATGCAACAAGATGGCATTTTTATGTAAGCAGTAGTCCTTGGCTACCAAAAAGATTAGGAATTAAAAATGTACAAGAAACACAAAGAGGATTTTTAAGTACATTATGGAATGTATATTCATTCTATGTTCTATATGCAGAAATAGATAAATTTAATCCTTTAAACTACAAAGACTTCGAGTCTGAAAATATAATGGATAAATGGATTTTATCAAAATTAAATACTTTAATAAAAGAAGTTGCTGAAAAATTAGATAAATATGATATAACATCAGCAGCAATGCAAATAGGAGAATTTACTGACTCATTATCTAATTGGTATGTACGTACAAACAGAGAAAGATTTTGGGGAGAAGAATTAACAGATGACAAAATAGGAGCATATACAACATTATATAGAGTATTAGTAAACTTAGTAAAAGTTTCAGCACCATTTGTACCATTTATGACAGATGAAATATATCAAAATTTAGTTGTTGGTTTAGATTCAAAAGCTCCAGAAAGTGTACATTTATGTTTATGGCCAGAAGTAAACGAAAAAGAAATAGATAAAAAACTAGAAAACGAGATGGATTTAGCATATTCAATAGTAAAACTTGGAAGAAGTGCAAGAAATACATCAAATATGAAGAACAGACAACCACTTTCAAAAATGTTAATTTCTGTTGATACATTACCTGAATATTATGGTAATATAGTTAAAGAAGAATTAAATGTAAAAGAAGTAGAATTAGGTGCTAATATGTCTGACTATGTACATTTCGAAATAAAACCAAACCTACCAGTTTTAGGAAAAGAATATGGAAAATTGATTCCTAAAATAAGAGAATTTATCAACAAAATGAACCAAATGGACTTGGCAAACAAAGTAAAAAATGGTGGAGTAGAATATATTGATATAGATGATACTCAAATAGCATTAAATTCTGAAAATTTACTTGTTACAATGCAAGGAAAAGAAGGTTTTGCATTTGCTGGTGAAGGAGAAATTGGTGTAGTGCTAGATACAACAATAACACCTGAACTTAAAGAAGAAGGATATGTAAGAGAAATTTTATCTAAAATTCAAAATATGAGAAAAGATAAAGGGTTTGAAGTATTAGACAAAATAACATTATATGTTGCAGAAAATTCAATGTTAGAAGCTGTTGTTAAAAAATTCGAAAAAGAAATAATGAAAGAAACTTTGGCCGAAAAAGTTGAATATAATGCTAAAAAAGATACATATACAGAAGTTTCAATAAACGGAGAAAAGCTAATGCTTGATGTCGAAAAATGTCAATGAGTTTTTATTGACATAAGCAAAATGTGATAGTAATTATAAAAAGTACACCAAAACAAATTAGAAAGTTCATGTTTGATTTCAAATAGTTAAATATGAACTTTTTTATTTTGCAAAAATCTATATTTATCTTGAAATTTTTATATAAAAATAGTACAATATATACATATGAAATAGAAAGGAGTTATACTAGTTTCAAAGCAAGAAGAAACTAGTAAAATAAAAGTGAAAATAACAGAATTTGATTATGAATTACCAGAAAATTTAATAGCACAAGTACCAATAGAAAAAAGAGATGAATCTAGACTAATGGTGCTAGACAGAAAAAATAAAACTATAGAACATAAAATATTTAAAGATATAATTGACTATTTAGAGCCAGGAGATTGTTTAGTAAGAAATAATACTAAAGTTATACCAGCTAGAATATATGGAAAAAAAGAAACAGGAGCAAAAGTAGAGTTTTTATTATTAAACAATATTGAAGGAGATATATGGGAAACAATTGTTAGACCAGGAAATAAATTACATGCTGGTACAAAAGTAATATTTGGAGATGGAATTTTAACAGCAGAAATTATAGAAACAATGCCAGGTGGAACAAGAAAAGTTAAATTTTCTTATAATGGAATATTTAATGAAATCTTAGATAAAATTGGATTAATGCCATTACCTCCATATATACACGAGGATTTAAAAGATAATGATAGATACCAGACAGTATATGCAAAATATGAAGGGTCAGCAGCAGCACCTACAGCAGGACTACATTTTACACCAGAATTATTAAAAAAAATTGAAGAAAATGGTGTTAAAATAGCCAATGTTACTTTACATGTAGGAATTGGAACATTTAGACCTGTAAAAGAAGAAAATGTAGAAGACCATGAAATGCATGTAGAACATTTCTATATAAAACAAGAAGATGTAGAAAAAATAAATGAAACTAAGAAAAATGGAAAAAGAGTTATAGCAGTTGGAACAACATCATGTAGAGTATTGGAAACTATAGCTTCTGAAGATAATGGAATGGTAAAAGAAACTGAAGGAGATACAAACATATTTATATATCCAGGTTATAAATTTAAATGTATAGATGGGTTAATAACAAATTTTCATTTACCTAAATCTACATTACTAATGTTAGTATCAGCATTAGCTGGAAAAGATTATATATTAAAAGCATATAATGAAGCGGTTAAAGAAAAATATAAATTTTTTAGTTTTGGAGATGCGATGTTTATAAAATAAGATAAAGAAATAGGAGTGAATAGGTAAAATATGAAACAACCAATAACATATGAATTACTACATGTAGACAAATCAACAGGGGCAAGAAGAGGAATAGTACATACTCCACATGGTGATATTCAAACACCAATATTTATGCCAGTTGGAACACAAGCAACAGTAAAATCAATTACCCCAGAAGAACTTAAAGAAGAAGTAAAAGCACAAATTATTTTATCAAACACATATCACTTATATCTGAGACCAGGCCATGAAATCGTAAAAGAAGCTGGAGGATTACACAAATTCATGAATTGGGATAGACCAATTCTAACAGATTGTGGTGGATTTCAAGTATTTAGTTTAAGTGATTTAAGACAGATTTCAGAAGAGGGAGTAGAATTTAAATCTCATTTAGATGGAAGCAAGCATATGTTTACACCTGAAAAAGTAATGGAAATAGAAAATGCTTTAGGTGCAGATATTATAATGTCATTTGATGAATGTTGTCCATATCCATCAACATATGAATATACAAAAAATTCAATGGAAAGAACAACAAGATGGGCAAAAAGATGTATAAAAGCACATGCAAGACCAGATGAACAAGGTCTATTTGGAATAATACAAGGAGGATTTTTCAAAGATTTAAGAGAAAAATCAGCAAAAGACTTAATAGAATTAGATTTTCCAGGATATGCTGTAGGAGGAATAAGTGTAGGAGAGCCAAAAGAAGAATTTTTAGATATATTAAGATTTACAACACCTCTTATGCCAGAAAATAAACCGAGATATTTAATGGGAGTTGGAACACCTGATTATTTAATTGAGGCTGCAATGGCAGGAATTGATATGTGTGACTGTGTATTACCAACAAGAATAGCCAGAAATGGAACAGCAATGACTTCACATGGAAAAGTTGTTGTTAGAAATGCTACATATGAAAGAGATTGGGGACCATTAGACCCTGAATGTGATTGTTATACTTGTAAAAACTATACAAGAGCATATATAAGGCATTTAGTAAAAGCAAATGAAATTCTTGGAGTAAGATTATTATCAATACATAATCTAAGATTTTTAACTAGATTGATGGAAAGAATAAGAACAGAAATAGAAAACGATAACTTAGCAAATTTCAAAGAAGAATTTTATAAAAAATATGGTTACGAAAGATAGGGGGAAAATTATGGAATTATATAATGAAGAAGAACAAAAAAACACAAAAAAGTCAAAATTGCCAATGATTTTAGGAATTTGTATTGGAATACTTGTTGTAATTTTATTTGTTATACTTGGATTTATAATTTATTTAAGAGGTTCTATGACAACAATAAAGATAGATGATGTAAAAATAGGTGAGTTAGAACAGATTTTTAAATTTGATGAAACTGGAACTAAAATTTATATACCAATAAGAAAAATTGCACAATATTTCAACTATGAGGATTATAGTGGAGACTATAAAGTAAAATCTGAAGATACAACCAAATGTTATGTAAGTAATGAAAATGAAATTGCTATGTTTACTTTAGATTCTGATGTAATAATTAAAACCAGAGGTGGAGCTGATTATGAATATGTAAAAATTGATGAGAAAGTTTTTCAAGAAAGTGGTGATTTATATACAACAATAGATGGAATAGAAAAAGCATTTAATGTTGAATTTGAATATAATCCAGAGAAAAAAGACATATCAATTTACACATTAGATTACTTATTGACTTCTTATACTACTGCTTTAGGAATTACAAATTATTCTCAAGAATTTTCTGATAAAAAAGCTGTACTAAATGGGATGTTAATTGTACAAGCAAACCAAACACAATATGGTGTAATAGACATAGCAAGTGGAAAATATATATTGGAGCCAAAATATGAAGCAATATCATATCTACCTACAACATCAGACTTTTTAGTAAGAAGTGGAGGAAAATATGGAGTGTTATCAAAAGAGGCAAAGACAAAAATAAATGTAGCATATGATGATATTCAAATAATGGATAATCAAAATGGATTGTATTTAGTAAAAGAAGGAGTTTTATATGGGGTTTTAAATACAGATGGTAATACTGTATTAGATGTGGAATATCAACATATAGGACTAGAGGCAAATAACTATACTGAAAATGGAGTTGAAAATCAATATATATTGTTAGATACAATTATTCCAGCTAAAAATAATAACTTATGGGGATTTTTTGATATAGAAGGAAAGCAAATAACGGATTTCAAATATACTTCAGTCGGTTCAAAAGTTACAGATGTTGCAAATTCATATCCGGTAGTTGTTGTACCAAGTTATCAAGTAATAATAGTAGAAAAAGATGGACTTTATAATATAATGAAAAAAGATGGATCTGAATTAATAACTAGTTTTGTTCTAGATTCAGTATATATGAGGACAAATGCAACCACTGGTAAAAATTCTTATTTTATGACATTTAATGGAAACACACAAAATGTAGAAGATACATTAGCTGGTTTAGGTTTATAATTAACAAATGAAAGGAAGTAATAGAAATGGCAACAAGAGATAAAAATATATGGTTATTATTATTATTTATATGTGCGGGCTTAGTAATAGGAGGTCTATTAGGACAATTAGCAGGTCAGGTTGATTGGCTTTCATGGCTATCATATGGTCAAAGTTTCGGGGTAGAAGAACCATTTGTTTTAGATTTAAATGTAATAAAAATAACATTTGCACTAGTAGTCAATATAAATATTGCAAGTATAATAGGAATGGCAATTGCGCTTTTTCTATATAGAAAAATTTAGTTAGAGAGGAAATAAGAATGAGTTTAGGCTTAGCATTAGCAGGTGGAGGATTACAAGGAATAGCACATATAGGAGCAATAAAAGCATTTAATGATTTAGGAATAAAATTTGATTATATTTCAGGGACAAGCTCCGGAAGCATTTTTGCAACAATGTATGCAATGGGATTTACAACAGATGAAATGATAGAGTTTGCAAAAAATTATTATAAAACATTAACTAATTTTGAAAAAAGAAAGATAGCATATGGAATAATATCATATTTTCCACAAAGAGAAATAAAAATTGAAGGACTAATATCTGGAGAAAAAATTGAGGAAATAGTAAAAAATGTAGCTAGTAAAAAAGGAATAAAAAACATAAGTGATATAAAAATGCCATTGGCCATTCCAACAGTAGATACAATTTCAACAAATGAATGTATTTCAATTTCTAAAAAATACGATTTGAATAGAGAATATATTGATTATATATATGATATTCCAATAGGAAAGGCAGTAAGAGCAAGCATGTCTTTCCCTGGAATCTTTACAACTTGTAACTTTGAAAAATATAATTTTATTGATGGAGGAACAAAAGATAATTTGCCAGTACAAGTATTAAAAGATATGGGAGCTACTAAAACAATAGGACTTAGTTTTAATATTGATAAATATATTCCATCAAATAACATATTTAGTGTGTTATTAAGAGCAGTGGACATTTTTTCGCAAAAAGATGTTAGAAATGCTCAAAAAATAGCAGATATAGCAATAGAGTTTGATACACAAGGAACGTCACTTTTAGAAATTACAAATCTAGAACAATGTTATCAAATCGGATATGATGAAATAATGAGACATAAAACTAAAATTTTAGATTTATTAGAAAAAGAGGATAGATAAATGGATGGAAAACAAATATTAAAGAAGAGTAAAAAAATACCGACTAAGATTAAAATTGGATATATAATAAGCATTTTGATGATTTTGATAGCAATATATCTAATTAACTCAGCACAAAAAGCTAGTGAAGGTATAGAGCCAGTAAATATAAGTGAAACAGGAACATATGAACTTGGGGTTAATCAATATGTTTCTATAGATGTTCAAGGACTTACAACTGAAATTGCTAGACTAGGTGATTCTAATAATATTGAGGGGAGATTTTTTATTGCTATAAGCGATGAAAATTTGTTTTTGGTTGATTTAGATTCTGAAACAATTGATAAATTAAAGGAAGTACAAGAGTATTTAAGCTCAGATTCTGAAACTGTGCCACAACCAGTACTAATAAATGGAATCACAGAGGAAATTCCAACAGAATTGAAAAAAATAATAATTGAATATTACAACAGCATAGTTGGAGAAGAGAGTGCAATTACAGAATCAGAATTTGAAAACCTTTTTGGAAGTGTATTAATAAATACAAGAAAAGGTGTTGTAGATACATCTTTTGAAGAATCATTTATAATATTAGGAGTATTTGGAATAATTATAATATTTATAACTCATATAATAGAGATGTTTAGTAATAAAAAAATAATTGATTATTTAAAAAAGAATGATTATGAAGAAGATTTAATTAATCAATTAGATAATTCTGTAGAAGAAAAACATTATAAAGATAAAGTTATAATAACAAAAGACTATTTGGTAGACATTTCACATAAATTCACAGCATTTAAGTTTTCTGATGTAAAATGGATTCATGTTCATAATGTAAGATATTATGGAACAATAACTGTTTCATCTAGTATTATAGTGCATTTGAAAGATGGAAAAACTAATCTGCAATGTGTCGAAATAAAAGGAAAAGAAACCGACGAGTTTGCAGGAATACTTAATAAGATATGTGAGAAAATACCAGCAGATAGTCTAAAAGGTTATACAAAAGAAAATGCTAAAGAATTTAATGAGTATAGAAGGCAAGTAAGAGATCGCAATTAGCGACCTCTTAACTTATTTATAGCTCAATATTAGGCTGATACTTCTCAAGCCACATATTAACTTGGCACAAATATGCCATAAGCTGAGGTCCGAGTCATAAGTTGACCAAACCATGGACGTGTAAATGCTTTACCATCAGTTTCGAGAATTTCCATAATATAATCTCTATTTAATAGAGAATTAATCGGTGCATTTGTTTTTGCCATAATGTCAGAAAGCATAGACTTAACTTTAGCAAGATAAGTTGGATTATGAGTTTTAGGATAAGGGCTTTTCTTTCTATCTACAATTTCGGAAGGTAAAAATTTACGAGAAACATAACGAAGCAAGCCTTTTTCTCTGCCATTAAGAGCTTTTATTTCCCACGGAATATTCCATACATATTGGGCTAATCTATAATCACAAAAAGGAACACGAAGTTCAAAACCACTATACATAGCCATTCTATCAGATCTATCAAGAAGTGTTTGCATAAACCAATTAAGAGTAAGATATGATATTTTTCTTTTTTCAGCTGTTTCTGGAGAATCTGTGTCAAGAATTTCAACTTCAGAAAGGCTTTCATTATATCTATAATCAATATAACCTTTCAAATCAACTCTTTTAGCTATATGTGGTGCAAGTAATGTTTGACGTTCTGAAATAGCAATAGACCAAGGGAATGTTCCGCTATGAAGAGCATCATCACGGAAAAACCACGGGTATCCTCCAAAAATTTCGTCAGCACATTCTCCTGTTAGAGATACAGTAGCATAAGGTTTTACATTTTTGCAAAACAATAAAAGAGATGAATCTATATCAGCCATGCCAGGCATATCACGCGCAATCATTGCATCTTCAAGATATTCTGCTAGTTCAGGGGTATCAATTACTATTGAATGATGCTTAGTATGCAACTTATTAACCATCAGATTGATATAATAATTATCTGAGTTTGGTTGAAAATCACTCTTTACAAAATTTTTATCATTATCTACATAATCAATAGAATATGTGTCAAGAGGAGCTAGGTTGTTTTCAAAACAATAGTCAGAAGCAAATTTTGTTATAATACTAGAATCAAGCCCTCCAGACAAAAAAGTACATAAAGGCACATCTGAAACTAATTGTCTTGTAATAGCATCTTTTAAGAGAAAACTTAAATGGTCACAAGTTTGAGCAAAGTTTTCTGTGTGAGGCATACTTGCTAGTTTCCAATATTTTTCTAAATGAAAACCACTTCTATTGAAAATAGCAAAATGAGAAGGTTTTAATTCAAAAATATTATCAAAAACTGTAGTTCCAGGTGTATGAGCAGGTCCAATGCCAAACAATTCAGCTATTCCTTGAGAGTTTAGTATTTTTTTTACACCTGGATATTGGAAAATAGCTTTGATTTCAGACGCAAAAATAAAAGAGTTATTTTGCATTGTATAAAATAAAGGTTTTATACCAAAATGGTCCCTTGCAATAAATAATTCCTCATTTTTTTGGTCCCAAATAGCAAATGCAAAAATACCATTTAGGTGATGCACTACATTTTTTCCATAATAAATATAACTTTTTAATAGAACTTCTGTATCAGAATGTCCTTTAAAAGTAAAACCATTTTCTTCTAGAGTTTGTCTTAATTCTTTTGTGTTATATATTTGACCATTATATACTATTACATATTCATTTTCAGATAATTGTTCAACCATAGGTTGCTTACCACCTTTTGGGTCTATAACAATAAGTCTTTTATGAGCAAGAGCAACATGCTCTTTTATGTAATAACCATCTTCATCAGGTCCACGATTTATTAGGCTTGAATTCATATTTAATAAAACATTTTTATGTTTAGTTAGAACTTGTTTAAAATTTACAAAGCCAACGATTCCACACATAAAAAATCCTCCTATAATAATTATTTTTCTGTATTATTAATTATATGCAAGGAAAATAGAAAAGTTGTTAATAAAACACTATATTTCAAAGAAAATTATAAAAAGATATTGACAAAAAAGGAAAATACTTGTATAATCTTATAGTGGTTTAATACCATAAAAGGATAAGTTAAAAAATGAAATAGATATATAAATATATCTTATGCGAGGGGGGATTAAGATGGCACAACCAAAAAGAAGATGGTCAAAAGCTAGAACACATTTAAAAAGATCAACATGGAAAGTAGAACAACCAAAATTTGCTACTTGCCCACATTGTCATGAGCCAGTATTACCACATAGAGTATGCTCAAATTGTGGATACTATGATGGAAAAGAAGTCATTTCAAAAAAAGAAACAAATAACTAAAGCATTTTAAACGCCAGAGGGCGTTTTTTGCCGTAAATTTAAGAGAAGGGAATGGTATTAAAAATGAAAGAATTAAGAAGAACAAATATTGTAGGAACAATAGGACCAGCTAGTGAAAGCGAAGAAATGTTAACAAAATTAGTAAATGCAGGATTAAATGTAACAAGAATTAATTTCTCACATGGAGGATATGAAGAGAACGCAACAAAAATTGATACAATAAAAAAAGTAAGAAAAGCACTAAATAAACCTATCGGATTAATGCTTGATACAAAAGGACCAGAAATAAGAACAGGAAAATTAGAATCTGGAGATGAAAAAGTAGTTATAAAAGAAGGTCAAACATTTACATTCTTATATGATGATGTAATCGGAGACAATACAAAAACATCTATAGGATATAAAAACTTATACCAAGATGTTGTTCCAGGTGCTAAAATCTTAGTTGATGATGGTGCAATCGAATTTGAAGTTGTAGAAATCAAAGATAAAGACATAATTTGTAAAGCATTAAATACAGGAAGATTAGGAAGCAGAAAAACAGTTAATGTACCAGGACTAAAATTAAATTTACCAGCTTTATCTCCAAAAGATATTGATGATATAACAAAAGGAATAAAAGCAGGATTTGACTTTATTGCTGCATCATTTGTAAGAAGAGCATCAGATGTTCAAGAAATTAGAAAATTATTAAATGATAATGGTGGAGAAAGAGTACAAATCATATCAAAAATAGAAAGCCAAGAAGGAATTGATAATTTTGAAGAAATTCTTGCATTATCAGATGGAATAATGGTTGCTAGAGGAGATATGGGTGTAGAAATCCCAATGGAACAAGTACCAGTTGTTCAAAAACACTTTATAAAAAGATGTAATGCTGTTGGAAAACCAGTAATAACAGCTACACAAATGTTAGAATCAATGACAACAAGTCCACGTCCAACAAGAGCAGAAGTTAGTGACGTAGCAAATGCAGTATATGATAGAACAAGTTGTATAATGCTTTCTGGAGAATGTGCTATGGGTAAATATCCAGTAGAATGTGTTGAAACAATGGTAAGAATATCACATTCAATAGAAAATTCAGTAAACTACTGGAAAAGATTTATTAAAAAAGGATCATATGCTGAAAAATCAGAAGATATGGAAAAAAATATTGCATATACAACATGTGCAATGGCTGAGCATATAGATGCTAGTGCTATAGCAACATATACACATACAGGAAATTCTGTTAGAAAATTAGCAGGAATGGGAGCTGGATGCCCAATAATTGCTATAACAGATGATGAAAAAACTTACCATCAATTATCAGTTGTATGGAATGTATTACCTGTATTAGTTGAAGGAGAAGCTACACCAGAAGCAACTCTTGAAAAAGGAATTGAAAACCTTAAAGCAAATGGAACACTTGAAAAAGGTGATATAGTTGTATTATCAGGAGGGGCTCAAACTTTTGTTAATACAAAATGTGAGAAAAAAGTTATAGGCGGAATTGTAAGAGTATAAAAAAGAAGAGATTTTTAAGCTCTTCTTTTTTTTATTTTAATCAAAATCAATTAAATTACTAACATTGTAGTCTATGCTTTTTTATTAAATCTTGCTTTTTTTAGGAAACTTTGTGCATGAATCAAAAGAAAAGGTAAAAAATTGGTAGTCTTTAATTGCAATTGCAGTCATTTTTCTTCATGTCTAAACAATTTCCATCATTCATGTAAAATTTCTTTTCCGCAAGTTTATCTTGAACTCCTCTTAATGCTTCACCAAATCTTTGGAAGTGAACAACTTCTCTTTCACGTAGGAAACGAAGTGGATCAAGTACATCTGGTTCATCTCTACATAAATCAATTAATTTTTCATATGTTGCACGAGCTTTTTGCTCTGCTGCAAGGTCTTCTTGTAAATTGGCAATAGCATCACCTTTACAAGCAATATATGCAGATGTGAAAGGAACTCCTGCTGCAGACTGAGGATATACATCTACTCCGTGGTCTGTATAATATGGGCTAAGTCCGGCAGCTTCTATTTCTTCTATTGAAGCGTTTTTTGTTAATTGATGAACTATAGCACCAATCATTTCTAAGTGAGCCAATTCTTCAGTGCCAATATCATTCAAAATTGCTTTAGAATTTTGATCAGGCATACCAAATCTTTGAGAAAGATATCGTAAAGAAGCGGCAAGTTCTCCATCAGGACCACCATATTGACTAATAATCACCTTTGCAAGACGAGGATTAGTGCATTTTATATTAACAGGATATTGTAACATTTTATTATAAGTCCACATTAAAAATTACCTCCTTCCCAAGGCCAAGGTTCTTCAATCCATCTCCATTTATTACATGGAAATTGTATAGTCAAAGGACCATAAACCTTTTGATATTTATCAGTCAACTCTCTATATTCTTTGCTATATTTTCTGTGTAAGCAAATAGCCTTTTCATCATCATTATGGGTGTCTAAATAAAGTCCTAATTCTGTAATAGCAAAATTTAAGCATTTAATTCTTTCAAACATATCTGCTCTAGTTTGTTCATTTTGTTCACAAGTACAATTTCTATTATAATCTTCCATTATTTATTACACCCCTCTCCAACAGTATTTGTAGCTTCTAAAAACTCATTAACTCTCATAGATTGACAAGGAATATAAGGGCTAACAAGCTCTGGAAATATAGTTCCCATTTTTAATCCAATACATGGTTTAAAAGTTTTATCCATATATTGAATAGGAACATAGCTTTGAGCGAGCATAGGGTTTGATGGAAAAACACTCATTTCATAATCTTCATCAAATCCACAATCACATTCATCTGTATTAATTTCTTCATAACTAGAAGGACATACATTATCACATTTGTCTTCTATCATGTTGCTATTCATATTATTATTACCATTATTCATACAATAACATTTTTGAAATCTACGTCTAAACATTATAATTCTCCTTTCCATAATTATATATTACATAATATGATGATTAATAAAATATGTGAAACTTAAATAAAGCAAATTGACAATGATTACTTATAATGATAAAATATGTCCATAAATTAGGTCAAGACCGAAAATTTTTTGAAGTAAACAGTAAGATAGGAGAAAGCTATGAAACAAAGTGAAGACTATGCAACAAAGAAATCTTCAAAAATAGAAAAAGAGGTGCTAAAAAAAATCAAGATATTAATTCTTAAAATGACAAAAGAAGAATATAATATAGCATTACAATATAAAGTATTCTCAAAGTCTGAACCTCTTAAATTCTGCTTATGGTTAGGAGATTTACAACATTTAAAGAAGTATCAAATATTGTTGGGAATTAAGTTTGATTTGCTTGTGAAAAGAGCAATCACAGAATTGGGATTTTATTTAAAAATTTCTTTGCATACAGGAACTTATCCAATTCAATTTGTAGTACCACAATATAAAGGTGGAAAAAAGACTTTAGCTCAAATACAATATGAAAAGTTTGTTAAGTTGCAAGAATCTACAGAATAATTAAAGCACTATGAAAAATCAAAAGCTCTAGGAGATAATTTTCTCTTGGAGCTTTTGATTTGATAAAATTTAGTATAAAAATGTATTAATTCACAAAGAATTCACAATTATATAATAGAATAATAAAACCAAGCAAAAAAGAATTGGCACGAAATGTCAAAATAGAAAAATGGCAAAAAAGAACCGGTACCAAATGATTAAGGAGGCTTAAATGTTACAATTAAAAAATATAACTAAAAATTATTTATCAGGAGACAACGAAGTAAATGCATTAAAAGGAATTAATCTGGAATTTAGAGAAAGTGAATTTGTATCAATTCTAGGACAAAGTGGTTCTGGAAAAACTACATTATTAAATATTATCGGTGGACTAGATAGATATACTTCAGGAGATTTAGTTATAAATGGAAAAACAACAAAAGAATTTAAAGATAAAGACTGGGATACATATAGAAATCATTCAGTAGGATTTGTATTTCAAAGTTATAACTTAATACCACACCAAACAGTTTTATCTAATGTTGAACTAGCACTAACAATTTCAGGTGTAAGTAAAGAAGAAAGAAAAAGGAGAGCAAAAGAGGCATTAGAAAAAGTTGGATTAGGAGACCAATTAAATAAGAAACCAAACCAGATGTCTGGAGGTCAAATGCAAAGAGTTGCAATAGCAAGAGCATTAGTAAATGACCCAGATATATTACTTGCAGATGAGCCAACAGGTGCATTAGATTCACAAACAAGTGAACAAGTAATGGAGATTTTGAAAGAAATATCAAAAGACAGATTAATAATAATGGTAACACATAATCCTAATTTAGCAGAAAAATATTCTTCAAGAATAATTAGATTATTAGACGGAAATATTACAGATGATACCAATCCATATCATGCTTCAGAAAAAGATATAGAAAAAGCTAAAAACAAAAAGGAAAAATCAGGAAAAGCTTCAATGAAGTTTGGAACAGCTGTCCGTTTAAGTTTAAATAATTTAATGACTAAAAAAGGAAGAACATTTTTAACAGCTTTTGCTGGAAGTATTGGAATAATCGGAATTGCCTTGATTTTATCATTATCACATGGTATGCAATCTTATATAGACAGAGTTGAAGAAGATACATTATCATCATATCCTATAACAATTCAAGAATCAACGATTGATATGTCTAGCATGATGGAATCAATGATGGGAAGCGATGAAGAAGTTGAACATGAAGATGGAAAAATATATTCAAGAGAAATTGTGAATGAAATATTAGAAACAGTTTCAACAAAAGTACAGACAAATAATTTGGAAGCATTTAAGACATTTCTAGAAAGTGGAGAAAGTGATATAAAAAATTATACAAATTCAATTCAATATGGCTATGATTTGGATTTAAACATATATAATCAAGATGAAAATGGAGATATTCAACAAGTAAATCCAAGCATAGTATTTAATGAACTTGGATTTGGACAGATGATAGAAGTTCAACAGGAATCAAGCTCAATGTTTTCAGGAGGAACAACTTTAACATCAACAGACGTATGGACAGAACTTCTAGATAATCAAGAATTGCTTGAATCACAATATGATGTTTTAGCAGGTAGATGGCCAACTAATTATAATGAAGTTGTATTAATAGTTGATGAAAATAACGAAATAAGTGATTATACACTATATTCTTTAGGTATTAAAGATATAAGTGAGTTAAGTGAAGCAATGGACAAAATAAAAAATGGAGAAGAACTTGAAACAAGTAGTGAAACAGAGAGTTATTCATATGATGATATCTTAAATTATAAATTTAAAGTTTTACTAAATACAGATTATTATAAAAAAGTTGGAAATGCATGGCAGGATATGTCTGATGATACAGAATACATGAAGCAAATAGTACAAAATGCAGAAGAAATTTCAATAGTAGGAATTATAAAACCAAATGGAGAAACAGTAACATCATCAGGAGCTGGATTAGTTGGATATAATAAAGATTTAAAAGAATATGTAATAAATAAAATAAATGAAACAGAAATAGTAAAGGAACAAAAAGCCAACCCTAATGTAAATGTATTTACAGGAATTGAATTTGCTGAGGGTTCTAATAATTCATTTGACTTTTCACAATTATCTGATGAACAAAAAGCTTATATAGCAACTCTTTCACAAGAAGAACTTGCAGAATTAATGCAAACATATTCTTCAAATGCTAATGCAACATATGATAGTAATCTAACAAAATTGGGAGTTGTAGATTTAAATAAACCAAGTACAATTAATTTATATCCAAAAGACTTTGACTCAAAAGATATGATAACTAATATTATTTCTGACTATAATGATAAACAAACACAAGAAAGTAAAGAAGAAAATGTAATTAATTATACAGACATAGTAGGAATTATGATGAGTTCTGTATCAACAATAATTGATGTTATCAGTTATGCATTAATTGCTTTTGTAGGAATTTCTTTGGTTGTTTCTTCAATAATGATTGGAATTATAACATATATTTCAGTATTAGAAAGAACAAAAGAAATTGGAATTTTACGTAGTATAGGTGCATCAAAGAAAGATGTTTCAAGAGTATTTAATGCAGAAACTTTAATTGTTGGATTAGTTGCAGGTTTATTAGGAATAGGAGTAACAATATTATTAAATATACCAATAAATATAATTATAAATATGTTAGTGGGAATTACAGGTATTGCAAAATTACCAGTTGGAGGAGCAATTATATTAGTAGTGATAAGTGTTGTTCTTACAATGATTGCAGGATTAATTCCAGCAAGATTTGCAGCAAAACGAGATCCGGTTGAAGCTTTAAGAAGTGAATAAATATAATAAAACTGGGAAAGAAGCAGGCTTATTTAAGCCTACTTCTTTCCCGTTTTTGGAGCAATGAACTATCTTTAGAAGATGCCGTTCATCATGCAGTTGTCAACATCACTACTGTGCTCAATACCAAGCTCAAAACCAGTGTCATCACCAGTATCATCACACGTCGAGAAGTCCGGTGGCATAACTGGAGTATGGTAGAAAGTGATATTGCTGTTCTCTTCCTTAATAGTGGAACAGTCAGCTCCGTCCCCATAACAGATGCCATTCTTGTACTGGTTGATGCAGTGGTCACCAGGCTGATATTCAATGATATCAACCAGATCATGAGTGATAAAGTCGTCGTCGGGAGAAGCATACTGCCAAGACATAATCAAATTCCGGCGAATATGCACTGGAATGTTGGAGTCTGCAGTGCAGTTTTTGTCAAACTCAGCACTTTCTGGATTTAACAAAACTGTCCAGTCTTTTACAACTTCTCCATCTTTGCGGTGAATATGCACCTGAGGAAGAATTGTAACAAACGACGAAGTCACACTGATGACTTTACCCAGTTTGACTACAGGAGTTACACATCCCATCAATTCAAACCGAATGATTGCTCCGATTTTAAAGTTCAACTCCATTTTGTTTACCTCCTTGATGTTTATGAGTTGATGTTCAACAAAGGCGAAAACCTTTCCAAATTTTATTTTACCATATTTTACATAAAAAAGCAAATAATAAAAAAACCCCAAAAAGAAAATTCAGTAGAATATTTTTTTTTTGGGTTAAAATTATCGGGATATAAATATAATCATCAAAACCAGGACTATAACCAAAATTGTAACCAAAGCTATCTTCAAAATCACTGAAAAAATTGCAGCTACTATACTTAAAATTATACTAAATGGAATAAATAGTGTCATAAGAACAGTGAAACAAACTATTATAATAATCATAAGAAGTAAAATTTTAAACAGTGTTTTCATAGTAGTGACCTCCTTAAAGTCGCTTATGAGTTGAAAATATGACATTCAATATTAAAAATAGTTCAACAAAAGGAAATTTCCTTTAACATGATTATTATAACAAAAGACATTAGAAAAAGCAACTAATTAGTTTAAATCCAACTCTTAATATTGATAAAAAAAAATAAATATGATATAATTTACTCAATTTGCTAAAAACAAATTATTAAAAATTTCACAAAAAATTCACAATTATATAATAAAATAATTAAATTGAACAAAAGAGAACCGGCACCAAATGCCAAAAAAGCAAAAGAGAACCGGCACCAATTGTCAAAATGACAAAAAAGCCCCGGCCCCAAATGCTCAGAAAGGAATTGAATTATATGAAAAAAGTAGTACATATAGGAATGGACGTGGGTTCAACAACAGTAAAAATTGTAGTAATGAATGAAAAACTAGAAGTAATACATACATCATATGAAAGACATTATTCAGATACAAAAAACACAGTATGTAAAGTATTAGAAAACTTAGTAGAAAAATACAAAGACTATGAATTTACAATTGCACTAACAGGTTCTGGAGCAATGAGTACAGCCAAATTTTTAGATGTACCATTTATTCAAGAAGTAGTAGCATGTAAAAGAGCAGTAGAAAAATACATACCACAAACAGATGTAGTTATAGAATTAGGTGGAGAAGACGCAAAAATAATATACTTTGGTAAATCAATAGAACAACGTATGAACGGAACATGTGCTGGAGGTACAGGAGCATTTTTAGACCAAATGGCTTCATTATTAAATACAGATACAGCAGGACTAAATGAATTAGCCAAAAATTATCAAACAATATATCCAATAGCATCACGTTGTGGAGTATTTGCAAAAACAGATGTACAACCACTATTAAATGAAGGTGCTGCAAAGGAAGACATAGCAGTATCAATCTTCCAAGCAGTAGTAAACCAAACAATAAGTGGACTAGCATGTGGTAGACCAATACGTGGAAATGTTGCATTTTTAGGAGGACCATTAAACTATTTACCAGAATTAAGAAAAAGATTTGTAGAAACATTACACTTAACACCAAAACAAACAATAGTGCCAGAAGAAGCACATTTATTAGTTGCTAAAGGAGCATGCTTAGATTCACAAGAAATGACACCAATAAGTGTAGAAAAATTAAAAAGTAAAATACAAGTATTAAGATTTTCTAAAGACACAACAACACAACCTTTACAACCATTATTTAAAACAAATGTAGAATACGAAGAATTTAAGAAAAGACATGATAAAGATAAAGTTGCAAAGAAACCATTATCAGAACATAAGGGTGATTGCTTCATTGGAATTGATGCTGGATCAACAACATCAAAACTTGTTGTAACAGATAGAGATGGAGTGTTACTTTATTCAGCATATCAAAGTAATGGTGGAAAACCTCTAGATAGTGTAATGGAAATGCTAAAAGAATTATATAAAGTAATGCCAAAAGAAGCTATAATTCGTTATAGTGGAGTAACAGGATATGGTGAGAAATTAATTCAAACAGCACTAAATGTAGACTTAAATGAAATCGAAACAATTGCACATTATACAGCTGCAAAGAAATTTGAACCAAAAGTTACAAGTATTGTTGATATTGGTGGTCAAGACATGAAATACATCAAATTAAAAAACAATACTATTGACAATATAATGCTTAATGAAGCTTGTTCATCTGGATGTGGTTCATTTATAGAAACATTTGCAAAAAGCTTGAATTTAGATATATCAGAATTTGTAAATGAAGCTTTAGAAGCTAAAAATCCAGTAGATTTAGGTTCTAGATGTACTGTATTTATGAATTCAAAAATAAAACAAGCTCAAAAAGAAGGATATTCTGTTGGGGATATTTCTGCTGGTTTATCATATTCAGTAATAAAAAATGCAATTCAAAAAGTAATGAAAATAAGAGATGTAAAAAAATTAGGAAGTCATATAGTAGTTCAAGGAGGAACATTCTATAATGAAGCGGTTTTAAGAGCATTTGAATTAATTGTTGGTAGAAATGTAATAAGACCTGATATAGCAGGACTTATGGGAGCATATGGTATGGCACTACTTGCATGTCAACAATATGAAGCAAATATGGACTTGGAATATAAATCAACAATTGCAACACCAGAACAAATGGACAAATTAAATATAAAAGTTACACATACAAGATGTAATGGTTGTGAAAATCATTGTCAATTAACAATTAACCAATTTAGTAATGGAAAAAGACATATATCAGGAAATAGATGTGAAAAAGGAGAAGGAATTGTAAATAAAAACAGTGAACTTCCAAACTTAGTTAAATATAAATATGAAAGAATATTTGGATATAAACCATTAGAAGAAAAAGATGCACCAAGAGGAACAATTGGTATACCTAGAGTACTAAATATGTATGAAGATTATCCATTTTGGTTTACATTACTTACTAATTTAGGATTTAGAGTAATAATTTCTGAAAAGAGTACAAGAAAAATATATGAAAAAGGTATGGAATCAATGCCATCAGAATCTGTATGTTATCCAGCAAAATTATCACATGGTCATGTAATAAGTCTTATTCAAAAAGGAATAAAAACAATATTTTATCCATGTATGCCATATTCAAGAAAAGAATATGCAGATGCTAATAACAGATATAATTGTCCAATTGTAATTTCTTATTCAGAAGTAATAAAAAACAATGTTGAAGAATTAAAAACTGAAAATATAAAATTCATCAATCCATTTTTACCATTTGAATCAAAACAACTAATGAAGAGAATGTTAGAATTAGATGAATTTAAAGAATATAACTTTACTAAAAAAGAATTAAAAGAAGCTATTGCAAAAGCAGAAGCAGAATATCAAAAATGTAGAGAAGATATTCATAATAAAGGTAAAGAAACACTTGAATATATAGAAAAAAATAACTTAAAAGGTATTGTATTAGCAGGAAGACCATATCATGTAGACCCAGAAATAAACCATGGAATTGATACATTAATAACAAGTTTAGGAATGTGTGTATTAACAGAAGATAGTATAGCTGATAAAACATTACCAGAGAGACCTTTACGTGTAGTTGACCAATGGGTATATCATTCAAGATTATATGCAGCAGCAGATTTTGTTGGAAGACATGATAATCTAGAATTGGTACAAATAAACTCATTTGGATGTGGAGTTGATGCTGTTACTACAGACCAAGTAGAAGAAATCTTAACAAGCTTCGGAAAAATGTATACTCTAATTAAAATAGATGAAGTAAATAATTTAGGAGCTGTAAGAATTCGTTTACGTTCATTGTTAGCAAGTATAAATAAACGTTTAAATGAGAAAAAAGACAAAACAGCAACAGGTGACTATAGACTACAAAGAGTTACATTTACAGAAGAAATGAAAAAAGACTACTTGATTTTAATACCACAAATGGCTCCAATACATTTTGAATTTTTAGAGCCAATATTACATAGTGAAGGATATAAAGCAAAATTATTAAGAGAATGTACACCTCACACAATTGAAACAGGACTAAAATATGTTAATAATGACGCATGTTATCCATCAATTATCACAACAGGTCAGATGATTGAAGCACTAGAATCAGGTGAATATGATTTAGATAAAACAGCTTTAATAATGTCACAAACTGGTGGAGGATGTAGAGCAACAAACTATATAGGATTTATACGCAAAGCATTAAAAGATGCAGGATATGAGAATATTCCGGTAATATCATTTAATGTTGTTGGTATGGAAAAAAATCCGGGATTTAAATTAACTTTATCATTAGTAGAAAAACTTTTAAAGGCAATGGTTTATGGAGATTTATTGCAAAAAATGCTTTATAAAAATAGAGCATATGAAAAAAATAAAGGTGAAACAGATAAACTATTTAAAGAATGGCTAGAAAAAGCAAAGAAATTAGCAGTTGAAAGTAAAGGAAAAGAATTTTCAAAAAGTATTTATCAAATAGTAGATGATTTTGAAAAAATAGAATGGAAAAAAGGATTAGAAAAGCCAAGAGTAGGAATAGTAGGAGAAATATTAATAAAATATCATCCTTTTGGTAATAATTATGCTGCAAACTTATTAGAGAAAGAAGGAGCAGAAGTTGTACTACCAGATTTCTTGGGATTTGTTAAATTCATTGCAAGTAATAAAGTAATATCTAATCAAATGTTAAAAAATGATAATAAAAAAGCAGCTTTATTTGCTGCAGCAATTAAGCTTATCGACTTATTTGAAAAAGATACAAGAAAAGCATTAGCAAAATCTAAAAAAGGATATTTACCTACATCAAATATATGGCACTTAGCAGATAATGTAAAATCTGTATTATCAACAGGAAATCAAACAGGTGAGGGATGGTTTTTAACAGCAGAAATGCTTGAATATATGGAAAATGGAATTCCAAATATAATATGTGTTCAACCATTTGCTTGTTTACCAAACCATGTTGTAGGAAAAGGAGTAATTAAAACTATTAGAGATATGTATCCAGAAGCAAACATAGTACCTGTAGATTATGATCCAGGTGCAAGTGAAGCAAACCAAACAAATAGAATTAAACTTCTTATGACTGTAGCAAAAGATAATTTGAAAAAACAACAAAAAGAAAGAAAAATTGCTGAGAAAGAGAATAAGGAGAAAATTAATGTTAATACAAATTGAACAATATATTAGCTTGTTTTTTATATATTCATTTTTAGGATGGTTAATGGAATCCATTGGAGATACAATTAAAAAGAAAAAATTTGTAAACAGAGGATTTTTAATTGGACCATATTGCCCAATATATGGAGTTGGAGTATTATTAATTACAATATTATTACAAAAATATAGAGACGATATATGGATAACATTTTTTATGTCATTATTAATTTGTGGCACACTTGAATATCTAACAAGTTATATTATGGAAAAAATATTTAAGGCAAGATGGTGGGATTATAGCCAAAGAAAATTTAACATAAATGGACGTATATGTCTTGAAACTCTTATTCCTTTCGGAATAGCAGGAACATTTATTATATATGTTGCAAATCCATTTTTACTAAAATATATAGAAATGATTCCTGATTTGGCTATGCATATTATAATCGGAATACTTTTGGTGTTATATATTGTGGATTGTATAGTATCATTTAAAATAATACTTAACTTGAAAGAAATGTCTAGAGAATTTAAGGATAATACAATTGAAATTTCTGATAAAGTTAAGAAAATTATTAAAAAGAAAATGCGTCCATATAGAAGACTTGTACGTGCATTCCCTAGAATAAAGGAAAATGTTCTATATAATAGCTGGGATGAAATAAAGAAAAGAATAGAAGAATCAAAAGAGGAGATTTTTAATAAAATAGATAATTCTAAAGAAGAAATAAAAGCAAAAATAGATGGTTCAAAAGCACAAATAAAAGGAATGTTAGATACATCTAAGCAAAATTTTGAAAGACTATATAAAAAGAAAGATAATAAGTAAAAGCAAGAGGGCGTCCTGTTAAACAGTACACCCTCTTGCTTTACACATATATAACCTCTATATGTGTACTTTGGTTACTTTTTTACCAAGGTAACCAAGTTTTGAGAAGACGAACAAATGCTGCATGTGTATATGAGAATTTACCATCTTTGGACGAAAATTTTTCGGAAACCTTAAAGTTTACCCAAGAATTTGAAGGGATATCCCAAATTTTGGGATAAACTTGTGTATAAGCGACCAAAGTTGGCGTCCAACAGGTTCCAAGGTCATCCTCATAACACATACTTGCTGTTGATGTAAAGAAAGCAGAATCGTGTTCAATGGAATAGAGTGGCATCCATCGAACCTGAAGTTGACAACCAGCAGGAACTTTTGGAAGTCTGTCATGAAAATTTTTCATGAGCCAATCACGTTCCTTACAACTTTCTAGTTGTTCAAAAGGTTGAAAATGATCTACATCTCCATCAATAACAACTAAATTTTTAGTAAATTGCTTTACTAAAAAATCGATGCTGGAGATGTCTAACCGGTTGGTTTTACACTTTTCAATAAGTAATTGTTTGGCGGTACAGACTTGTTCTTTCATTAGAAAGAGCCTCCTCAAAAATTTAATATTTACCCATTTGGGCATATTAATAATTATAAAACATTTGGCATAAAAAGTCAATAAAATTAACATAATTTTCACTTTGCATATTTATAATATTTCATTTAAAAATTTTTCTATTGTTGATTTTAGATTTGAAGAACATTCTACTAAAGGAAGTCTAGGAGTTCCAAAATCATATCCAATGCAATTAATAGCATATTTAATAGGAATTGGATTAGTTTCGGCAAATAAGGCATTGATTAGAGGCAAGGCATTTAATTGTTCATCACGAGAAGTAGCAGTATTATTTTCAAAAAACGAATTTACGATTTTACAAGTAAGTTTAGGCTTTATATTAGAAAGCACAGAAATTACACCTTTTCCGCCTAAAGATAAAATGGGTAAAATTTGATCATCATTTCCAGAGTAAATAGAAAAGTCATTTCCACATAATTGAGCTATTTTTGCAACTTGTGATATATTTCCACTAGCTTCTTTTATTCCAACAATATTATCAATTTTTGAAAGTTCAAAACAAGTTTCTGGCAATATATTCATACCAGTTCTACTAGGAACATTATATAAAATTATTGGTATATTAACTGAATTTGCAATTGCCTTATAATGTTCAATTAGTCCGTTTTGAGTAGTTTTGTTATAATAGGGTGTAACGATTAACAAACCGTCAGCACCAAGTTCTTCTGCTAAAATAGACATTTCAATTGTTGCTAAAGTATTGTTTGAACCAGTACCTACTATAACAGGAACTCTTTTTTTTGATGTTGAAAGAGCACATTTGATGGCTTGAACTTTTTCTACTTTTGTCATTGTACTAGATTCACCAGTAGTTCCACATACAACAAGCGCATTTACACCTGCATTAATCTGAAACTCTATAAATCTTGAAAATTCTTTAACATTTACACCTTTGTCATCAAAAGGAGTTGCTAAAGCTGTTGCAACTCCAGTAAATAAACATTTTTTCATTTATTATCCTCCATTTCAATAAACTTTTCCATAATCTGAATTGCATTACTTGCAGCACCTTTTCTAAGGTTATCAGCAACAACCCACAAATTAAGACCGTTTTGCACACTATAATCTTTACGAATCCT
This sequence comes from uncultured Clostridia bacterium, assembly GCA_944387425.1. Classification (GTDB taxonomy): domain Bacteria; phylum Bacillota; class Clostridia; order TANB77; family CAG-508; genus CAG-269. The sequence goes on along the minus strand of CALXEV010000015.1, from coordinate 12,107 downwards.
TCCGACAAAAACTTCGTCATGGTTGTTACTAGTTGAAGCTAGAGGATAAGTAAAACTACTAATATCATCTTGAACTATAATTCCAGGTGCATTTTCTAAAATTTGAGTTACTTCATCAATAGAAAATGAATTTTCAAATTCTATGTTTATACTTTCTCCATGGCAATTAGATACAGGAACACGTACACATGTTGCCGTAATAGGTAAATTAGATTTTTCTAAAATCTTTCTAGTTTCTTCAATCATTTTCATTTCTTCTTTTGTATACCTATTTACTAAAAAATAGTCAATCTGTGGTAAGCAATTATCATAAATAGGGTGTTCAAATTTTTGAGGTGGGATATTAGATTTACCATTTTCTAAATCTTGTAATCCGATTTTTCCAGCACCTGATACAGCTTGATAAGTAGAATAAATAATTCGTTTGATTTTAAAATGTTCATCTAGTGGTTTTAAAACTACAACAGCTTGAATAGTTGAACAATTAGGGTTTGCAATAATATTATGATGATTTAAAGCATCATTAAAATTTACTTCAGGAACGATTAATGGTACATCATTATCCATTCTAAAAGCACTACTATTATCTATTACAATACATCTTTTAGATGCCACAATTGGAGCAAAATGTTTTGCTGTTTCTGCTCCTGCTGAAAATATTGCAAAATCAAATCCTTCATCAAATGAATTAGTAGTTAGCTCTGTTACGATATATTCTTTGTCCATAAATTTTAATTTTGTTCCTGCAGATTTTGAAGAACAAAAAAGTTTATATTCAAAATTTGGAAGCTTCTTTTCTTCTAAAACTTTTAAAATGGTTCTACCTACTAGTCCAGTAGCACCAACTACTGCTAATTTATGTTTTTTCATGTTTTCCTCCTTATATGTATATATATTCTAAATTTGGCATTTGGTGCCGGTTCTTTTTTGTCATTTTTCATTTGGTGCCGGTTCTTTTTTGCTCTTTTTTACAACAACTTTGTCGAATTTTGTTGAACGATTTTTCTTGACAATATAAAAAGATGGTAATATAATGACTACATAAATTTTAAATAGTGTTAATATTTTTTTCAAAACACACTATGTAGAAGCATATAATTTGATGCTTAAATTTTAATTTCAATTTTTTTATCATTTTATTAATCATATGGAATTTAATTCATATATAAAAAATTAAAATCTTAAATGATAATCGTAAAATCTAAATGTTAAGGAGGTAAAAATGAGCAAAGATGAAATAGTAGCTCCAATTTTAAATGCAATTAATGATTTAAAAATAGACATAAGAGAAAATAGAAGAGAAATACAAAAAAACAGAGAGGCAATTCAAAAAAATGCAGAGGAAATAAGACAAAATAGAGAAGCAATTCAAAGAAATAGTAAAGAAATACAAGAGAATAAAGTAGCAATCTTATCTTTAACAGAACGTTTTGAGAGATTTGAAAAGAAATATAACAAAGATTATAAAGAAATTTATAGAATTATAGACACATTTCAAAGATCAACTGAAAATATTTATGAAAAGCATGAAATAAGAATTAAAAAATTAGAATGTCAATATTAAAAAATATAAACACTATAAGAGTATCAAATTATGTACAAAATAACCAAAGAAAAAACTTAAGAGCATAATGCAACTTGACTAACCAACTGTAAAATGTTAAAATATAAAGCGAAAAAAATCAATACCAAAAAGAAAGAAGGAATGAAATTGAATATTTTAGCAGTTGGTGACATTGTAGGAGAAGCAGGAATTAGAAAACTAAAAGAAGAATTACCAAAAATAAAAAAACAAGAAAATATAGATTTTGTAATCACAAATGGTGAAAATTCTGCAGGAGGAATGGGAATTACAGAAAAAAACTTTAGAGATATTCTTAGTGCAGGAACAGATGTAATAACATTAGGAAATCATACATGGGCAAAAAAAGAAATATTTAAATTTATAGATGAACCTCAAATATTAAGACCAGCAAACTATCCTGAAGGTGTGCCTGGAAAAGGATATAACATTTTTGAATGTAATAATAAAAAAATAGCTGTAATGAACTATATGGGAAGAGTAGATATAAATATATTAACAGAAAACCCATTTGTAATGGCAAAGAAAGATGTAGAAGAAGTTAGTAAAGAAGCAGACATTATAATAATAGATTTCCATGCTGAAGCTACAGCAGAGAAAATAGCAATGGGTAGATTTCTAGATGGAAAAATAACAATATTATTTGGTACACATACACATGTTCAAACAGCAGATGAGCAAATATTTCCTCAAGGAACAGCATATATTACAGATTTAGGAATGACAGGTCCAAAAAATTCGGTAATTGGAATGGATGTACAAGTTTCGTTTAAAAGATTTGAAACAGCCTTACCAGAAAAATATAAAATTGCTGAAGGTGAATGTATATTAAATGCTGTTAAATTTGAAATAGATGATAATACTAATAAAGTTACTGCTATTAAAAAAATATTCATTAATAAATAAAACAAAAACTGTCGAAACTCGCGATAAAAATTTGAAAAAATTTCCAAAAAAGGCTAGACAATAATTTCCAAAAGTTGTAAAATAAAAACATAAAAGTTGCAACAAAAATTAAATTATAGGAGGCAAAAGAAAATGGAAATTTTAAAAATTTCATCAAAATCTAATCCAAACTCAGTAGCAGGAGCTATTGCAGGATTAGTAAAAGAATCACAAAAAGCAGAAATGCAAGCAATTGGAGCAGGAGCTCTAAATCAAGCAGTAAAGGCAGTAGCAATAGCAAGAGGATTTGTAGCGCCATCAGGAGTAGACTTAGTTTGTATACCAGCCTTTGCAGAAGTAGAGGTTGAGGGGGAAGACAGAACAGGAATTAAATTGATTGTAGAATCAAGAAAATAATAATATATGAGAGGGGGCTTAAAAAAGTCGCCTTTTTTGTTTATAAACTTCTTAAAATACTTGAAAAAAATACATTTATAATGTATTATACAACCAGAGGTGTATAAATTGAAAAGTAATTTTGTAAAATACATTTTTATTATATTTGTAGTTATAATAATAGTATTTGTCATATATAAATTAACCAATAATAAAACAGATGAAAGTGAAGGACAAGCAACAATTGAGCAAACTGAGAGTGAAAATGAAATCATAAAAGAAATTTCATTAGGAATAGCAGAATTTGATACAATAAATCCTATTTTAAGTAAAAACAAATATGTACAAGAAATAACAAAAATAATTTATGAACCATTATTAGAATTAGATTCAGAATATAAAATTCAAAATTGTCTTGCGAGTGAGTGGGCAAAAACAAGTGAAATAACATATTTGATAAAATTAAAAAATGATATAAAATGGTCAAATGGAGAAAATTTAACAGCTGACGATGTATTATTTACAATTGATATTTTGAAAAAAATACCTTCAATATATGCATATAATGTACAATATGTCACAAAAGTAGATAAAATTGATACACAATCATTACAAATAACAATAGACCATGAAATTCCATTTTTCGAATATAATTTGATTTTTCCAATAATGAATAAAAATTATTATGAAGGACAAGATTTTTCAACAACAGAAAAAAATAATGCTCCAATTGGAACTGGAAAATATAAAATAGTACAAAATGATGCAAATCAAATTACATTAGAAAAAAATGAAAATTATTCAAGAAGTGAGCTTACATTAGAAAAAATAGTTATTGGAAAATATGGAACACTATCTGAATTATATAATGCTTTTAAATTAGGAAAAGTTGACTTGATAACAACAAATAATATAAATATAGAAGATTATATTGGAACATTGGGGTATAATAAAAAAGAAGCAAGAGGAAGAGAATATGATTTTATTGCCATAAACACACAAAATTCTATATTATCAAATAAAGAAGTAAGAAAGGCAATGGCATATACAATAAATGGAGAAAATATTGTAGCCAATATTTTTAATAGTAAATATAAAACAACAGGTTATCCACTAGACTTTGGTAGTTGGCTAAAAGGTGAAGCTGTAGATTATTCATATAATATAGAAAAAGCAAGACAAACCTTACAAGAAAATGGTTGGGAATATAAATATAATAGATGGCAGAAAACCGAAAATTATTCAACAAAATCAATAAACACATTAAGGTTAGTTGTTCAATCTACAAACCAAACTAGATTATCAGTAGCTGAAACAATTAAAACAAACCTAGAGGAATTAGGTATAAAAATAACAATAGTAAAAGCATCAGATGCACAATACCAAAATTATTTACAAAACAAAAACTATGATATGATATTAACAGGAACAACAGTATCAGCCAGCCCCAATTTGGATACATATTTTGGTACTAACAATTTAGCTAATTACACTAATGAAGAAATTACAACATTATTAAATGAATGTAAAAATATAACAAAAGATGATTTATTAAAAGAAAAATATGCTAGAATAAGAGAAATCTATAATGACGAATTACCATATATAGGCTTATATAGTAGTTATTATGCTGTAATGAGTGGATTAACACTTAGAGGAAATATAGAAGCAAATTGGTATAACATTTTCTCAGATATAGATAACTGGTATAAAGAATAATTTATAAAAATATTATAAATTACTTGACAAAAGAAAAAAATACGATATAATACAGATGTCGAACAAAAGTTTATATAAATTAGGAGGAAAAAACATGGAAGAAAATCAAGAAAAGAAAAAGGCACTAGAAGTAGCAATGAGTCAAATAGAGAAACAATTTGGAAAAGGCTCTGTAATGAAATTAGGAGAATTTAAAGCTATGGAGGTAGAGGCAATACCAACAGGAGCATTAAGTTTAGATATAGCATTAGGTATAGGAGGAGTACCAAGAGGAAGAATAATCGAGGTATTTGGACCAGAATCTTCAGGAAAAACAACATTAGCATTACATGTAATAGCTGAAGCACAAAAGACTGGTGGAGAAGCAGCATTTATAGATGCTGAACATGCATTAGACCCTGTATATGCAAAAAAACTTGGAGTAGATATAGATAATTTAATAGTTTCTCAACCAGATACAGGTGAGCAAGCATTAGAAATAACTGAAGCATTAGTAAGAAGCGGTGCATTAGATGTAATAGTTGTAGACTCTGTAGCAGCATTAGTACCAAAAGCAGAAATAGATGGAGATATGGGAGATTCTCATATGGGATTACAAGCAAGATTAATGTCACAAGCACTACGTAAACTTGCTGGAGCTATTAATAAATCAAAAACAGTATTAATATTCATAAACCAATTAAGAGAAAAAATAGGTGTAATGTTTGGAAATCCTGAAACAACAACAGGAGGTAGAGCATTAAAATTCTATGCATCAGTAAGAATGGATATAAGAAAAATAGAAAACATAAAACAAGATGGAGAAGTTATAGGAAATAGAGTTAGAGTAAAAGTAATTAAAAACAAAGTTGCTCCACCATTTAGAGAGGCAGAGTTTGATATATTATATGGAAAAGGTATTTCAAAAGAAGGAAATATATTAGATATGGCTGTAAACCTAGATATAATAGAAAAGAGTGGATCATGGTTTAGCTATAATGGTGAAAGAATTGGACAAGGAAGAGAAAATGCAAAACGTTTCTTAATAGAGCATCCTGATAAACTACAAGATGTTGAAAAGAAAGTAAGAGATAATTTTGCAAAAGCATTTGAACAAAGTTTAGGAGAAGAATTACCAGAAGAAGATGATTCTTTAGAAGATGATGATGAATAATAAAAAAATAGCAAGTTTACTTGCTATTTTTTTGGTATAATAGTACAATATACAAGTAAGAAGCAATTTATGAAATACATGCAACAAGAAAATAGAAAAGAGGAAAAATATGAACAAAAAATGGCAGATATATCAATCAGATTATGAAAAAATCAAAGAATTACAAGAAAAATATAATATAAATAAATTATTAGCAACAATATTATCAAATAGGGGTATAATAGAAGAAAAGCAAATAAAAAAATTCTTAGACCCAAAACGAACAGACTTTTATAATCCATTTTTAATGCCAGATATGGGAAGTGCAGTAAATAGAATTTTAAAAGCAATAGAAAATAACGAAAAAATAATAATATATGGGGATTATGATGTTGACGGAATAACAAGTGTAACTGTACTAAAAAGTTTTTTTCAAGATAGAGGAATTCACGTTGATGAATATATACCAAATAGATTAAATGAAGGATATGGTCTAAACAAAACAGCCATAGAAAAAATATCAAAACAAAAATATATGTTGATGATTACAGTAGACTGTGGTATCTCTGCAATAGAAGAAATAGACTATGCAAATCAGCTTGGAATAGAAACAATAGTAACAGACCACCACGAACCGGGAAATGAACTACCTAAAGCACTTGCAGTAGTTGATGCAAAAAGGAAAGACAATAAATATCCATGTAGAAATTTGGCAGGTGTAGGAGTAGTTTTTAAACTAATTCAAGCATTAAGTATAAAATTAAACTTAGATGAAAAAGAATATTTAAAATACTTAGACATTGTATGTGTAGGAACAATTTCAGATATAGTTCCATTAGAAGATGAAAACAGAGTAATAGTAAAATTAGGATTGAAGCTTGTATCACAAACAAGAAATTTAGGCTTAAGAGAAATATTAAAACTATCAGGATATCAACAAATTGATTCTACAACAATTTCATTTGGAGTTGCACCTAGAATAAATGCTTGTGGTAGAATGGGACATCAAGAAGATGCATTAAAATTATTTACAACAAAAGATATCAACGAAGTTATTAAATTAGCAGAAAAATTAAATGAATATAATAAAGAAAGACAAGATATAGAAAAAAACATATATAATGAAGCAATCGAAATAATTGATAAAGACGATTTAGACAAAAAGAACACAATAGTAGTAATGGGAAAAAATTGGCATCATGGTGTGATTGGAATTGTATCATCAAAAATTACTGAACTATACTTTAAACCAAGTATTTTGCTATGTGAAGAAGATGACCATGGAAAAGGTTCAGGAAGAAGTATTCCAGGATTTGATTTATATAAGGCACTTACAGAATGTAAAGATACAATAAATAAATTTGGTGGACACTCAATGGCTGTTGGAATAAATGTAAAAAAAGAACAGTTCAACGAATTTAGAAATAAATTAGAAGAAATAGCAAAAGAGCAACATATTGAAGAGATAGTACCAATATTAAATATAGATGCACAAGTAGAATTAGACGAAATAAATAAAGATATGGTAAATAGTTTAAAAGAACTTGAACCATATGGAGAAGGAAACAAGATGCCAATATTTGCATTCAAAAATTTAAGAATAGATTCTATTAGAGCATTATCAGAAGGTAAACATTTAAAATTAACATTAAAAGATAAGAAAAACATCGTAAATGCCATAGGATTTAATCTAGGTTACTTATCATCTGAATATAAAATAGGAGATAAGATAGATGTTGTTGGAAACCTTGAAATAAATTCTTTCAATGGAGTGGATAATTTGCAAATTAATATAAAAGACATTATGAAGTCTATTTAAAATTTGCCACAGGGGACGGTCCTTGTTGACAAATTTGTCATTAAGGAACGTCCCTATGGCAAAAAATATAAGAAGGTGATATTATGACAAAAAATTATACAATAAAAGACATAACAGATAGAGTGAAAAAAAATAAAAGATGGCCAGACACAAGATTAATACAAAGAGCATATAATTATGCTTCTCAAAAACATGAAGGACAAACAAGAAAATCCGGAGAGCCATATATAATACATCCAACAAATGTTGCATACACTATAGCTGAACTAGGACTTGACGAAAAAACAATATGTGCAGCATTATTGCATGATGTCGTTGAAGACACAGAAGTAACATATGAAGACATAAAAAAAGAATTTGGTGAAGAAATTGCAGAAATGGTTGATGGTGTAACAAAATTAAAAATGTTACAACACACAACAATTGAAGAAAACCAAGTAGAAAATTATAGAAAAATGTTCTTAGCAATGGGAAAAGACATTAGAGTAATAATAATAAAACTAGCTGACAGATTGCATAATATGAGAACATTAGAATTCTTAAAAAGAGATAGACAAATAGCAATTGCAAAAGAAACAATGCAATTATATGCACCTCTTGCTAATAGACTTGGTTTGTATAGCTTAAAATGGGAGCTTGAAGATTTAGGGTTTAAATATTTACATCCTGAAGAATATGGAGAATTAATAAAAGGAATAGAACAAAAAAGAGAAGAAAGACTTAAATTTATTGAAAAAATAATGGCTGACATTAGAGTTCAATTAAAAAAGCAACACTTAGATGCAGAAGTAACAGGAAGAGCAAAACATTTATATAGCATTTATAGAAAAATGCAAAGAGATAATAAAACATTAGACCAAATCTATGATTTATTTGCATTAAGAATAATAGTAAACTCAGTAAAAGATTGTTATGCAGCACTAGGTGTAGTACATGAAATGTACAATCCTATGCCAGGAAGATTTAAAGATTATATAGCTGTTCCAAAAACAAATATGTATCAATCAATACATACAACTCTTTTAGGTGAAAAAGGAACACCATTTGAAGTTCAAATACGTACATGGGACATGCATAGAATAGCTGAATATGGTATAGCAGCACATTGGGCATATAAAGAAGCTAATTATGGAAGTAGAAAAGGACAAAAAGTTGTATCAGTACAAGAAGATAAGTTAGCATGGCTTAGAGAAACACTAGAATGGCAACAAGAAATGCAAGATCCTCAAGAATTTTTAGAAACACTAAAAACAGAACTATTTGAAGATGAAGTATATGTATTTACTCCAAAAGGAGCAATAAAAGTTCTTCCAAGAGGAGCCACACCAATAGATTTTGCATATAGTATACATGCAGAAATAGGAAATCACATGGTAGGTGCGAAAATAAACAGTAAAATGGTTCCAATAATAACACCAATAAAAAATGGTGATATTGTAGAAATAATCACATCTGACAATTCAAAAGGACCAAGTATGGATTGGCTAAAATTTGTAAAAAGTACAACTGCAAAAAATAGAATTCAGCAATGGTTTAAAAAAGAAAATAAAACAGAAAACATAGAAAAAGGTAAAGAAGCCATTGAAAGAGAACTAAAAAGAATAGGAGTTGCATATGCTAATTTATTCAAAACAGAATATATTGAACCTATGTTAGAAAGATATAACTATAAGAACCTTGACGAGATGTATGCTGCTGTTGGTTTTGGCGCAATGACTGCTACAAAAATTATTGCAAGAATGTTGATAGAATATAGAAAAGAACATAAAGAAGAACCAATAGAAGAAAAAATTGAAGAATTATCAACACTTAAAGCTAATAAAACAAAACCATCAAGTTCAGGAATTGTAGTTAAAGGGATAGATAACTGTTTAGTAAAACTATCAAAATGCTGTAACCCACTTCCAGGAGACGAAATAATAGGATACATAACAAGAGGAAGAGGAGTATCTGTTCACAGAAAAGATTGTGTAAATGTAAATGAACTATTAAAAGAAGAAAATAGAATAATAGAAGTACATTGGTATAATCAAGAAAAAGTAACATATACAGTAGAAATTGAAATATCTGCAAATGATAGAAATGGATTATTAGCAGATATTGTACAAAAAATAAATGACTCAAAAGCAAAACTTTTAGGAGTAAATGCTAAAGCAACAAAAGAAAGGATAGCAATAACAGATGTTACACTTGAAACAGATAGTTTAGAAAGCTTAAATAAAATCATAAGAGAATTAAGAAAAATTGATAGTGTATATGATGTAAGTAGGAAAAAGTAGAAGGGATGAAATAAAATGATATTAAAAGAACTAAAGATTGAAACTTGGGCAGGAGACCCTACAAATTGTTATATAGTTCAAGATGAAAAAACAAAAGAAACTATGGTAATAGACCCAGCAGGTAAAGTAGATGAAATAGTAGAAATGTTAGATATATTACAAGCAAAACTAAAATATATATATTTAACACATTGCCATGGTGACCATATAGGAGGAGTAAAAGAACTTAAAGAAAGATATGGTGGTCAAATAGTTGCACAAAGAAAAACTGCAGAAAATCTATTAGACCCAAATATAAATTTAACAACATATATAGGCATGGGAGGATTGACAATTGAAGTAGATTCTCGTGTAGATGATGGCGACTTGCTACATTTAGGAGAATTAGAATTCAAAGTTATTCATACACCAGGTCATACATCAGGAGGTTCTTGTCTTTATTGTGAAGAGGAAAAATTATTATTTTCAGGAGATACTTTATTTAGAGGAACATGGGGAAGAACTGATGTACCTACAGGAAATTTTGAAGATGTAATTAATTCAATTACAAAGAAACTTATGATTTTACCTGATGAAACAATAGTATATCCTGGACATGGTAAAAGCACAATGATTAGAGAAGAAAAACCAATTTATTTAGAACTAAAACCAAGATTATTATAAAAATGGTTCTAAATAAAAAACATTAAACATATATTATATATAGGAACATTAGGACAAGGAGAAAAAAATGTTTAATGTTACAATAATAAATGTAAAAAAATCCATAAGAAATATTGCTATATTGCTTATAGTTCTAACCACTCTATTTTTTATAACTAAAATTTTAACATCAATAAAAAGCAATAAGGTATTACAAACCAATATTTCAGTTAATTTAATGAAATGCTTAAATGTTGAAATTCCTGCAATGGAGAATACTTTTGAAAAAGTGAATACTGAAATTATAGAAGATGGAGAAGAAGATGAAGAAAGTTTGCTAGCAAAATTATTAAGTATAGAATTGTCTCAAATACAAGAAAAAAATGTTCAAGAAGAAACACAAGTTGCCGAAAACACAGAACAGGCACAAATTCAAGAACAAACACAAGAACAAGTTCAAGAACAACAGTCAAATTCTCAAGAAGTGCAAACAAATGTAGCAACAGAAGTAGTAACACAAAACCCTATATCAGAAAGTTATAATGTAGAATGTAATGGAGTAAAAATAAAAAATGAAACATCATTTGAAATAAATAGTTCAATTTTAGAAAACCAAACACAAATTAATAAAAATAATGTATTAATATTTCACACACATACATGTGAAAGCTATACACCAAGCGAACAATATCAATATCAGCAAACAGGAAATTTCAGAACAACAGACTTGAATTTTAATGTTTCTAGAGTTGGTGATGAACTTACAAATTATTTGCAGGGGTTTGGATTTTCGGTGACACATGATAAAACATATCATGACTATCCAGCATATTCTGGTTCATATAATAGATCATTAACAACTGTCCAAAATGCGTTAAAAACTACTCCTAGTGATATTATTATTGATTTACATAGAGATGCAATAGGAAGCAAAAGCAATTATGACCCAAGTGTAAAAATTGGAGAGGATGTAGCGGCACAGCTTATGTTTGTAATAGGAACAAATGGAGGAGGACTATATCATCCAAATTGGCAGAGTAATTTGAAATTCGCAATAGAGATTCAACAAAAAGCAAATGAAATGTATCCAGGTTTATTTAAACCTATAATTGTAAGAAATTCTAGATATAATCAACATTTAGGGAGTGCTGCATGTATAATAGAAGTAGGTGCAACAGGAAATACACTTGAACAATGCATGACAAGTATGAAATATTTGGCAAAAGTACTTGATGAATATAAAAAAGTCAATTAAAAGAAACCAGTCCAAATTATTTTTGAACTGGTTTTAAAACATAATATGCACATTCAGAATTTGTACATATATTTGAATTAGAAATAATATCATAAGAGCATTTTCCATCAATTTGATAAATACAATTTAATGTACAATTGATATTTGTCAAAGATATCACCTCTTATAATATTATTATTTCTTAAAATATCCTATATTATACATTTTAAATAGTTATATATTAATATTTTTTTGGCAAAACATATCTGGGGTCATACCATTGGGTCTTGCCTTTAAAAATATTAATATATAACTATAATAAATAAGAATTATATAATAAATAAAATGGTTGAATAAAAAAGTAAATTCCAGTAAGAATATTTTTAAAATTTAAAATAAAAAATTCTAGAAAGATAGTA
>CALXEV010000014.1 GCA_944387425.1 uncultured Clostridia bacterium | reverse complement strand
AATTATGGGACATTTTCATAAGCGAATTTGCTATGACAAAGATAATAACTATAAAATAGTTAGTGATGACTTATACAAAAATGGTATATTTACTGATGATGAAAATGAAATTGCAAATAATATTGCTAGAAAAGTAAAACCAAAAGAAGAACTAGAAAATAAGAGTAAAAAGAAAAATAATTATGAATTAAAATAAGGAGTAAAAAAATTATGAAAGAAAATAAAGTTGAGAATGTAATAAATATAATTAAAGATTTGAATACTAAAGATAAATTAAGATTAGGAATTTGCTTAACTACAAGTGATTGGGCTAATATTTTATATAATAAAACAGAAATGTATGAGAAATTTGATACTATGTTAAAAGAAATTGATGAAGAATGTAGAACTACTTTAGTAAATTTTGCAAAATATAAGATTGTAATGTTTACAATGGCTAAAATAATGGAGATGGAAGAAACTGAAAGAAATAAGATAATTTTATATTTGTATAAAAGTTTAAATCATAAAATATAATACTTATCTAAAATGAAAAAAGGAAACTGTGAAATTTTGCAAAAATGTTCAAAATATAGTATAATATTAGTAGTATTTTAGATTAGAAAGGATTTTGAATTATATATACTAATTGAGAAATGAGGTGTAAAAGATGAATTATGGAAAAGAGATTAACTATGACTTAATAGACGAATTATACTACGAATGGCGTAATGAACGTGATCCGTTCGCTCAAAGAAATAAAAGAGATGAAATTAAAAGAAAAATATCTCCATATGAATTTTTAGTTTATAGTTCTAGAAATTCATATATGCCTTTTAAGATATTTAGAAATATTTTCGGATTATCAGATTTATTTGATACACTTGAAAAAATGCAAATGCAAGGCAAAGACATAAGTAATTTAACTAATCAATTATTATTAATAGAAACTCCAGAAGATATAAGAGATTTAAACAATTTTGCAAAAAGAGAGACAACTTCGGAAGTAAGTAATTTATATTGTGTATGTATGGGAAATAATATATTTAGATATGGAGATGTCAAAAGTATAGGGAAAAAATTTTTGAATATACATGTTAATAACTTAAGTTTAGAACAAATAGAATATATGATTAAATCACAAAATGATTATAAAGGTATACCAATTACTATAACTATAGATAATATAGGGCAACTTCCATTAGATAAATTAGCTTATATTGAAAGTAAATTTGATGTTGAAGGAATACAGATATTAGACAGAGATAAAGTTAATCAAGCTCATCAAGGTGAACGTACTCCTTTAAATTTAAGAACTTATAAACAAGTTAGAACAATAGCAAATGATATTATTAGTAAACTTTATATTGAAAAGAATTCGAATTCAGATAAAATGCTTATTGATTTTCAACTTGCTATACAAATAATAGACGAGATTGCACACAGAATTGATTACGATTATGATGCAGAAAATAAGCCACGTTTTTCTGATGAGGTAATAAATGCTAGTGGAATGGTAGGATTATTAACAGGAAAATCATTATGTAAGGGGTATTCGGAAATTTTAAGGAATATTTTAAGTTGCGTAGATGTTGAATGCACAGTTATCGATGGTACTGATTTTAATAATAATGCTCATACATGGAATCAGGTTAAGTTAGGAGATATATGGTTTAATGTAGATTTGACTTATGCTAGAAATGCAATATGTAATGGAAAGCCATCTGGAGATTTGTTTATGTCAGATATGGCTTTTTATGGGAATAGAAAACAATACACTTTTGAAAAGGGACAAGAGGTTAATGGTAAAAAGGTAGAAAGTACTGTAATGATAGGAGGTCATTCATCACAAGTTTATGGTTCAAATTGTAGACAATGTAGATCTTATGTTACTCCATATTTAACCTCAATTTTAATAGAAAAATCTAGAAATTATAATGAAAATTATAATGGAATTATACAATATGTAGGAAGTGACATTGAAAAAGCACGTTCTGAATCTAAAACAACTATTAACCCACAACGTTAAAGAAAATAATAAAAATGATTTACAATAAAAAGAAATCTTAGTATAATAGTTATAGGAAATGAAAGCCACAGAAATGTGTGCTACCATATAAATTATATGATAAAACACCACAAAGCTTGGCAGAGCAAATGTGGTGCTTTTTATTATTTGCTCAAAATTACTACTATTGCAATAATCAAGGCAAATGCTATAATAGTCATTCCTACTAAACCGTAGAAAAGTAAGTATATGATCATTATCATAGTTTGTTCTACCATATAGCACCACCTCCATTCTCACAGCTAAAACTGTGTATGTAAAGTGGTAGCACCCACACTGCTTATTCTCATTTCCTATGTTTAGCAGTAAAGCATATTGATTTATAAAAATCAATGTTTAAGAACAAAAATTTGTAGGAAGTTTTTTTATGAAATTTATTGCAATTTACAAAAAATATGATATACTTTTATAAATTGATTGATTATTGTATCAATCGCTATGGGGAAAAAAGTTGTAGATAACTACGACGTTCGCTCCAAAAATCCCAAAAGAGGAAACCAATTCTGGTTTCCTCTTTTGGGGTTAAAGGAGTTTAATCAGCCTTTTACCATTCTGCCACCCAACTTAATGGTAGCAAAACTAAGAGTGCCAAATCCGGCCATTTCAAGGCAATCTTGGATTTCCGTAAGGCTCAGACCATAAACCCAAACCTCGAAATACCCAGGAACCTTTCTTGCACTCCTACCCAAAAACAATTCAACCTGACTTGAATGCATGATGCATTCAAAAATACACTTGCATTCACTACTTTTTGTGTCAGAATTAAGGCGAACTGCCTTTACACAATCCAACCCAATTCTCCGCAAAAGTAGTTCTGTCATAATAGATGCTGAATACGTTGTTCCAGGCTCTACCACGTAATGTGGTGGTACTTCCATTTTGCATTACTCCTTTACTTTTTATTTAAGACATTTGTCTTACCATTATATTATAGCATATTATGTCAATTTCTTCAACCTTCTATAATATTCTGCTATTAATTCGTCTAACTCTATACTTATCTGATATACTATGTTGTAGTCTTCGCCAGAAATGATACTATTATTTAATTTCTCACGCAATTTACATATTTCATCATTTAACATACAGTACCTCTCCTTACATTTATTTATCTTAAATTCTATATATATTTATTTATAGATATAAATTAACATATTTTTACATTTCAGTCAATAAAATATTTCAATTTTTTTACTTTTCGTACAACATAGTTCTATTTTATTTGACAATCTTCGACAACAAGTAACATTAACTTCCTTTTTATGAATTTTTTTATGAAATATATATTACTTTTTTATGACTTTTTTATTACATTATGCTTTTTTTATTACAGAAAGTACCATTTTATTTTCATTAAATACATCTTTAAATACTTGTTCAATATATTCTTCATTTACTACTACTATTTCTTCTAAATAATCAAAACTATTTATTCCTTTAAAAGAATCTGCTAAAAACATTCTTGCAATATCAGCAGGATCATTATACTCTTTGACATATGCACCATATATGCTCTTTTTAATCCTATTAATTGTATCCAAATTAATCCCGTTCTGTTTCATATCTGAAACAGCCTTTTTAAATTCCTCATATATTTTTTCCGGTTCAGTTGATTGTCCAGTAATTAAAATATGTGCATATCCTTTTGAAAATTCATAATCTAGACTTGGAACTGAAAATATCATACCTTTATCATATAATTCCTTATATAATTTTGAACTTTTCCCTAATAATGCATCTAGTATGATTTCTATTGCAATATGTTTTTTTACAATTTCCTTTTCGTCTGTATTCTTATCTTTAATTCCAATTGTAAATAATGGTTGGCTAACATCCATGTTTTGTTCTACTTTTCCCTTAACAATTGTATCAGGTTCATTTGGATATATCCTTTTAATTTCTCCATTAGATTTTTTGTCTATTAATCTCTTTTTTATTTCTTCTAATATTTTTTCCGGTTCAAAATCACCACAAATAACCATTACCATATTTGATGGATTATAAAATGTATTATAACATTTATACAAAATATTTTTATCTATATTACTAATTGTTTCTATTGTTCCTGTTATATCTAATTTTACTGGATGTTCATGGTACATCGCTTCTAGTGTATTTAAATAAACTTTCCATTCTGGATAATCATCATACATCATTATCTCTTGACCAATTATGCCTTTTTCTTTTTCAACATTTTCATCAGTAAAATATGGATGTTGAACATAATCCATTAATTCGTCTAATGCTGGATAAAAATTTTCTGTACACTCAAATAAATATGCAGTATGATCATTTGTTGTATATGCATTTGCATCTACTCCTAATGATGTTAAAGTATCTAAGCTATTTGTTCCATTTTCTTGTTCAAACATTTTATGTTCTAAAAAATGTGCTACTCCTTTTGGAACTTCAGTTTCTTTTTGTTCTCCTGGTACTATAAATTTACTGTCATTAGAACCATAATTAGTTCCCCATATAACATATTTTTTTTGAATCCCTTTTTTTGGGATAAACATTACAGTTAGTCCATTTTCTAGTTTTTCAATATATAACTTTTCTTTTACTTTAGAACTTTCTATAATCTGCATATTAGTCCTCCTTTCTGAAATTTCTTAAGAAATATATTGTATTAATAGTTACAGTATTAGCAACTTCAATTATTTGCTCTTTTGTTACGTTCTCAATTTTCTTAATATATTCATCTATTGTTATTTTTTGAATTGATAGTTCTTGTCCAAAGAAATATGTTACTTCGGTATCTTGTTCATCGTCAATACTCTTAATTGTTGAAATTATTCCTTTTTTGATATTTTGCAATTCTTCTTCAGAAAAATCACCTTTTTTCATATCTTCTAATTGCTTTTTTATAATATCTATTGCTTGAGAATAATTTTTTATTTCTATTCCACATTTAATAAAAACATTGCTCTTATATCTTATATATATTGAACCTGCTGTGTATGCTAGACTAGCTTTTTCTCTAACCTCTTGAAACAGTTTTGAATTTGCACTTCCTCCTAATATAGCATTATATACAAGTGCTATATATTTTTGTTCTTTATTTTTTAAATGTAAATCCATTCCAATAACTATTTTGCCTTGAGTAACATCCATTTCCTCAATAATTTCTTTTTCTTTTACTTCTGCTTTATCTTCTAGTGAACTTTTTATGAATTGTGGTTCTCTATCTTCCAATTTTTTTATATTCTCGTTTTCTTGCACTATTTTTATGACTTCATCATTTATATTTCCTGATATAATAATATCTATTTTACATTTTGAGATTAATTGTAAATAATAGTCATATAATTCTTTTGCTGTAATTTTTTCTAAGTCCTCAGTATATCCATATTTATACAATCCATATGGTTTATTTTTATACATTTCTTCTATACATCTATCATAAGCATAAGAAGCCTTATTGTCAGCCTTTCCAGCAATTATTCTCTTTATATTTTCTTTTTCTTGTTGTACATATTCTTCTTTAAATTTTCCATCTTCTATTAAAGGTTCAAAAATAATTTCTAACAATTTTTCTATGCTTATTTCAAGCATTTTTCCATTTTTCTCTGGTAGATAATTATCATTTATTGATTCTAAGTAAAACTTTAAAACATGGTTATCACCTATTTTATCTATACCATTATCAAAACTTGCACCATACATTTCTTCTAGCTCTTGGCTTATTTGTGTTGATGTTGGAATATTCTTACATCCTCTTCTTAGCACTGCTGAAATTAAAGCATTTTTTGTTACTTCTTTTCTTGCCATAGGTAATGTTAAAAATACTGCTATTAAATTTGTTTTAAATTTTTCTGTTTTTATTAAATGTAATTTAATTCCCTTTTTAATTTGCTTTTCAATATATTGCATTTTATCATTCCTTTCCACATTTTCTTTGTATAGTATAATACATTTATACTTTATTATTCAAGTATTTTTTCTTTAAAGTACAAAAAAATCCATATATATAAATATGGATTTTTTATTAAAATTTTCTTTTTCTTGCAGCCTCTGATTTTTTCTTTCTTCTAACACTTGGCTTTTCATAATGTTCTCTTTTACGAACTTCTTGAAGAACCCCATTTCTTGCACATTGTCTTTTAAATCTTTTTAGTGCATCTTCTATATTTCCATTAACTTTTATTTCTGACATAATTATTCCCCTCCTTCCGGCGTTTAAAACACTGTATGTGGGATTTATAACTCCTATATACGGTAATTATTATACATTATTTGGTTAATGGTTGTCAAGTGTTTTTTGTCGTGTTTTGAATAAAGTTTATGCTTTATAATAAGGAATAACCTTATGTGCTTTTAAAGATTCTGGTACATTAATTATTCTTTGATTAGAAGAACCTCTAAATTTCAAATTTAAATCTTTCTTATCTTCTTCAAATTTTCCATCTACTAAAACATCTATGTATGACATCACTTCTTTTGTTTCTGACCAATTATCAAACATGTTTTGTGTTATATCTTTATCAAATGTATAACCTGTATAACACCATATATTCTTATCAGGGAATTTTTCTTTTACTTTTCTTAATAATGGCAATATTCCTTTTTGGTTTGCATATTCTAATGGTTCTCCTCCTAAAAGTGAAAGCCCTGCTACATATGGATGATCTAATTCTTCTATTATCTTATCTATCTCTTTTTCAGTAAATTCATTTCCATAATTAAAGTCCCAAGCTTGTGCATTAAAACATCCTTTACAATGATGATTACATCCACTTACAAATAGTGATACTCTTACTCCTTCTCCATTTGCTACATCTGCAATTTTTATATCTGCATATTTCACTTTTATTCCTCCATTTTATTGCGTATTTGTTGTAAATTTATAAGAACCTTGTCTTTCTCTACCAAGTGCTGTATAAAATGCTTTTGCTAAAGCTGTATTACCATCATCCAACTCTTCATCTATGTAAATATATATATCTTCAAATGTTTGTACATTATTTTGTGTTATAACACTATCATATGATGCAAGTTGAGTTAGTGGATAATAATATACAGTATGCGTATCATCAATTGTTCTTGATAGTCTATTAAAATCTAATTTTAGTCTTCCTGCTGGTATATCAGTTCTAATATTTGCACTTTCTTCTAAATATCTATCACCTATTCTGTGATAATAATTATCATTACCTATAATATATATTTTTTCTTCTTGAACAACTTCTTTAGTTTCTGAGTTGTTAACAATTGAATATCCATTATAGATTTTTCCTCCGATACTTAAGCCTTGAACGAAACTAATTAGTGAAACATTATTTAATACATGTTCCCAGTCTTCTTCTGATAATTCAGGCATTTGGAAATTTACTCCTGCAGGAGAATAATTATTATAATTTGCAATAGCAGTTGATAAATTGGTTTCAATTTTATGTCTTATTACAGCTAATCTATGTTGATTAAAGTTTGATCTAGCACATTCTATATTATTTTCATAATTAGTTCCTTCATTAAATTTAAAAATCACTGTATCATTATCAGTCCAAATCTGTGTATCATCATACACTACTTCTATACTTCCATCTTCATTTGTTCTCTCATTATATACTTCATATGCATCTGAATATTTTAATTCATCTAATCCATAATCTTGTATTTTTTGTTTGAATTCTGCTGCACTTTTATAATATTCTTTTGCTTGATTATTATTTCTTATAGAATTCTCATAATATTGACGTGCTATATCTCCCAAATATTGGTCTCTAATAGTTCCATTTGAAATATAAACTACTCTATCGTCACTTGCATCTCCAGAGTTACCTTCTACATAATAATATTTTGTACCATTAACTTTTATATATGGACAATCATATCTATTACCATCTTCTAATACAATTCCTTCAATCAAATTTGTTTCATTATCTATTGTTTGTCCATTATAACTTACTGAATCTCCAGAAACTGTTATTCCGTCTATTAAATATCCATCGAAACTAACATATTCTCCATTTATGGTTCCTTGTACCATTACATAGTTATCTAAAGCATATGTAATTACCACATCTATATTACTACCTTTTTTGTATCTACAACTATAATTTACATAAGGTTTTAGTCCATATATTGACTGTCCCTCAGTCCCAACACCTTGTAACTCATCATAACCAGTTTCATTTTTAAATGGTGTATAAATATAGAATCCATCATACATTGTAAATACTAAAGCAGGAATATATTGATTTATTTCATCTTCTGTATATGCACTTAGTTCAAAGTTTTTCAGAACTGAATTTCTAAATACCGAAATTGCAGCTTCGATATCTCTAATCTTTGAAGTAGTCAGATCTGACATAGTGTTATCTGCTGTATTTATTTGAAATGCTTTAATTGCATCTACTGTTGACGTTGTAAGCTTAGCATCATATTGTGTTTGCAAATTAATCGTCTGTAT
The DNA here is from genome assembly GCA_944387425.1 of uncultured Clostridia bacterium. GTDB lineage: Bacteria > Bacillota > Clostridia > TANB77 > CAG-508 > CAG-269. The sequence continues at coordinate 32,196 of CALXEV010000014.1, read as the reverse complement.
TTGGAATTGTGTATATGCAGAAAGAACAACTGAAATAGGTAATATTATTATTATAAATATTATTGCTAATTCATGAATTTTCATATTTGTTCCTTTCGTTCTTATTCTTCATATAATATAATTACTACATTTATGCCTTTTTGTCAATAGAAGATTTTTACATAAATTTATCTAAAAGCAATAAAAGAGCGTATTTAACGCCCTTTTAATTCTGTTTCTATTCTGAAAAAATTTTGTCGAATTCTTCTCCTTCAATTTTTTCTTTTTCTAGTAAAATTCCAGCAACAATATGAAGTTTGTCTACATGTTCTGTAAGTATTTCTCTTGCTCTACTATAAGCCTTGTCAACAATTCTTTTTACTTCTTCATCAATTATTCCTGCTGTTTCTTCTGAATAATCTTTTGTTTGTGCAAAGTCTCTTCCTAAGAATACTTCTCCTTGACCTCCACCAAACATTATTGTTCCAACTCTTTCACTCATTCCATATTTTGTTACCATATTTCTTGCTATTTGGCTAGCTCTTTCAATATCATTACTTGCACCTGTTGAAATATCATTTAGGATAAGTGCTTCTGCAACTCTTCCTCCTAGTAATGATACTATATTTTCTTCCATTTCAGTTTTTGACATAAATGATTTATCTTCTGTTGGTCTATACATTGTATATCCACCAGCCATACCTCTAGGTACAATTGATATTTGATGTACTGGGTCTTGTGTAGGTAAATATCTACTTACTACTGCATGACCTGCTTCATGATATGCTACTAGTTTATTTTCTTTTTCACTTCTTACTCTTGTTTTCTTTTCAGGTCCCATAGTTACTTTTACCATAGCATCTTCTATTTCTTTCATTCCAATTTCTTTGTAATTTCTTCTAGCTGCCAATAATGCTGCTTCATTTAATACATTCTCTAAATCTGCACCAGCAAATCCTGATGTGTTTTTTGCAATTATTTTTAAGTCAACATCATCTGCTAATTTCTTTTTACGAGCATGTACTTCTAGTATTTGTTCTCTTGCTTTTACATCTGGACTTGATACTACTATTTGTCTATCAAATCTTCCTGCTCTTAATAATGCTTTATCTAATACATCTGGTCTATTGGTTGCTGCTAATATGATAACACCTTCGTTGTCTGAGAAACCATCCATTTCAACAAGTAATTGATTTAATGTTTGTTCTCTTTCATCATGTCCTCCACCTAAGCCTGCACCTCTTTGTCTACCAACTGCATCTATTTCGTCTATAAATATAATACATGGCGCTGTTCTCTTAGCTTGTTCAAATAAGTCTCTTACTCTTGAAGCACCAACACCAACAAACATTTCAACAAAGTCTGAACCACTTATTATATAAAATGGAACTCCTGCTTCTCCCGCTACCGCTTTTGCTAGTAATGTTTTACCTGTTCCTGGTTGACCAACTAATAAAACACCTTTTGGAATTCTAGCTCCCATGTCTGTAAATTTTTTAGGATTTTTTAAAAACTCTACAATTTCTTGTAATTCTTCTTTTTCTTCATCAACACCTGCTACATCATCAAATGTTACCCTATTTTTTTCTCCTGCATTAACTAGTCTAGCTTTACTTTTTCCAAATGACATCGTTTTTGATCCACCTTGATTTGAACCACTCATCATTATCAACCAGAATATACAGAATATAATTAATAATCCAAATGGAGTTATTAAACTAAGAATTGTTATTAACATTGAAGGTTTTTCTTCTTCTAATGTAAATTCTCCTGTTTTTAGATATTCTCCAACATATGTCATAAAGCTGTCTAAACTTGGTATACTAACTTCTTTCTCTATCTTAGAATCTTTTAATTTTACATTTGCTATAGTACCATCTGAAGATATTTTTATACTTTCTACTTCACTATTTTCTATACTTGTTACTAATTCAGAATATGTCATTTTTGCATTGTTATTTTCCATAATTGAAGATAATAATACAATTACTATTATTCCTATTATTAACCACATTGCTAATGTTTTTATTCCCTTTTTCAATTCTTATGTCCTCCTATCCATATTTTCACATTGAAACTATAACACACCTTTTTCCTTTTTTCAATAGTTTTTTTATGACTTTTTTGTGTCCTTTTTGTTATTTTTTCAAGTTTTTCTACGGGTCCTTGGTCTGTGCCATAAAAAATATTTTTTTATCTTTTACTAATATTTTTATTTTCTTATTTGGCGTTAAATATTTATTTCCAATATTATTATTACACAATTTAATAATATCATTTATATGTATTTTTTCTATACCTTGACTACTTCCAAATAGTTTTTTAACTGTATATAAAATAATACGACTTTTAATAACTTCATCTTGTTCATTAAATCCTTTTAATTCTAACATAATCTGTCCTGGTTCTTGCTTAATCAATATTTTGTCATACACATCTAATGCAACTTTTTCTAAATATCTATCTTCTTTTTTTACTACTTCTGAAAGTCTATCAATTGTTTCTATTATATTAGGGTTTAGTTCTTTTTCTATATATGGTATAACAATATTTCTTATTTTATTTCTAGTATAGTCATTTTCAAAATTTGTCTTATCTATTCTTGGCTCTAATTTATTCTTATCACAATATTTTTCAATTTCTTTTCTTTCACATTCAATTAATGGTCTAATTACATTTCCTCTAATAGGTTCTATGCCTTTAAGACCTGAAAGTCCACTACCTCTAAGAAGATGCATTATTATTGTTTCAATTTTGTCGTTTTTATTATGGGCTATTGCAATCTTATTAGAGCCTGTTTGTTTTAGTACTTCATCAAAAAAATCGTACCTAACAAATCTTCCAGCTTCTTCTGTTCCAATTTTTCTATTATTTGCAACACTCATAACATCTATTCTTTTTACAAAAAACTCAATACTATTTTTTTCACAATATTTTTTTACATATTCTTCATCTTGGATAGCTTCTTTTCTGATCATGTGATTTATATGTGCTACAACAATTTCAAAATCAAATTCTTCTTGAATTTGCCTTAAAATATCTAACATTGTAATTGAATCAGGTCCACCTGATACTCCAAGTACTATCTTGTCTTTTGCTTGTATTAATCCATATTTTTTTATTGTTTCTATTACTTTATTTTTCATTATATTCCTTTCTACATCTATTAATTTGAAAAAGAGAGTTAACGGTTATTACCATTGACTCTCTCTTTGGCAATTCTATCTTTTAATAAAGACTTGAATTACTCCGAAAAGTTAGTTTTTACCATATCTGCGCCATACTTCCATTCGTGCATTTTTATATGCTTCTTTTTCTTTTTCACTCGCATGTGCCAAAATTGCATTCACACATTCAACTAACATTGCTTTTTCATGAAGCCTAATATAAAACATTGCACTCATTCCCATGGTTTCGATTCCACCCATCAACCAACCTAAAAACTGGAGCTTTTCATATCTTTGAGTATTGTCACTCCAATTTAAAAGTATATCACTAGGCGTTTTTTCTCCAGAGAAAATATTTCTCTCTTCCAGTACTCTTAACAATTTCGGGTTTCTTTCTAAAATTGTTGGAAAGCTTTGCAAGGTCCGTACTGACGTTTCCTTGGAGTATTCCTTTTTGTTTGGCATAATTTATACCTCCTCATGCCATATTTCAACTTTCGAACAATTATTATTATAACACCTTTATCTCCGGAATTCAACTAGTATCTTAAATTAAGTAAAGATTTTATCTTGTGTTTTCAACAATTTTCCACTTTAGTCGTCAAATCTTTTTTCAAGATTAACAAATTTTGTGTAATTTCCCATCCATAATAATTCTACAGTTCCAGTTGAACCTCCTCTTTGTTTTGCAATTATTACCTCAGCAATATCTTTTTTCTCACTTTCTTTATTATAATAATCATCTCTATATAAGAACATTACTATATCCGCATCTTGCTCTATAGCTCCTGATTCACGCAAATCGGAAAGCATTGGTCTATGATCTGGTCTTTGTTCAACTGCTCTTGATAACTGTGAAAGTGCAATAACTGGTACATTAATTTCTTTTGCAAGGATTTTTAATGATCTACTTATTTCTGAAATTTCTTGCTCTCTACTTCCACTTCTTTTATTACTTCCTTGAACTAATTGTAAGTAATCAATTACAACAAGTCCAATATTTTTTTCCATTTTTAGTTTTCTACATTTTGTTCTTATTTCCATTATAGAAATTCCTGGTGTATCATCTATATATATTTCAGCTTCTGATAAAGGTCCTATTGCTCCTGCTAGTTTAACCCAGTCATCCTCTTCCAATTTACCAGTCCTAACTTTATTGCTATCAACCATTGCTTCACCACATAAGATTCTGTTTACTAATTGATCTTTTGACATCTCTAAGCTAAATATTGCAACAGGCACATTTCCTCTTAGTGCTGCATTTGTTGCTATATTTAAGGCAAATGCTGTTTTGCCCATTGCAGGTCTTGCAGCAACTAATATTAATTCAGAACCATGTAATCCAGCTGTTTTGTAATCTAATTCAACAAAACCTGTTGGAACTCCTGTAATATGTTGTTTTCTATTATAAAGTTCTTCTAGTTTTGTAAAACTTTCAACTAATACATCTTTTATAGGTGTATAGCCTTTTTGGCTTTTTCTTTGCATTATATCAAAGATTTTTCTTTCAGCATTATCCATTATATCCTCTACATCTTCTGTTGAACTATACCCTAAATCTATTATTTCATTTGCAGTTTTTATAAGATTTCTTAATAATGATTTTTCTTCAACTATTTTTATATATTTTTGAACATTTGCTGTTGTTGGTACTTTATCTGGTAAGTTTGCTAAATATTCAAAACCACCAACTTGTTCAAATTTTCCCATTGATTCAAGTTCATCTTTTAATGTTATTATATCTACTGGTTCAGATTTACTATATAAATTTAATACTGCTTCAAATATTGCTTTATTATCATCTCTATAAAAATCTTCTTCTTTTAAAGTTTCAATTGCTTCTGCAACTGCATCTTTATCTGTTAACATACTTCCTAATACAGCTTGCTCAGCATCAATGTCATGTGGTGGTATTTTTCCTAAATCCATGAATATTAGCTCCTTTTTATTCTCCTCTTACATCTACTTTTAGTTTACCAATAACTCCTTCATATAGTTTAATTTCAACTATATGAACTCCTAATGTTTTTATTGTTTCTTTTAAATCAACTTTTTTCTTGTCCACTTTTATATTGTGTTGTTTTTCTAAGTTATCTGAAATATCTTTTGCAGATACTCCACCAAATATTTTTCCGTTTTCTCCTGCTTTTACTTGTACTCTTACCATGATTTTGTTCATTTTTTCAGCAGTTTTCTTTGCTTCTTCTTTTTCTGTATCTTTTCTAAATTGCGTTGCTTCTTTTTGTGCTTGTAATTTACTCATATTTTCAGCATTTGCTTCAACTGCTAAATTCTTTGGAAACAAAAAATTACGTACATATCCATCAGATGCATTTATAACTTCGTTCTTTTTTCCTACTCCTTTTATATCTGCCTTTAAAATAACTTTCATTATTTCCTCCTATTCTTTTTCATTAAAATATTCCTGTATTTTTTGTATCAATTCAATTTTTGCCTCTTCAATAGTTTTTCCTTCTAATTGAGCACCAGCCAATGTTATATGGCCTCCACCACCAAGTTTTTCTAAAATCATTTGCACATTTATATCTCCTATTGATCTACCACTTATACATACTTTATTGTCTAATAATCCTAATACAAATGATGCTGTAATATTTCCTATTGTCAATAGTTCATCAGCAGCTTTTGCGCAAATTAAGTTTGCATCTTTTTCTGCTAAATCATATGTTGATATTCCTATTGTGTCATATATAATTTCAGCTTTTTTTACTATTTCAGCAATTTTGTTATAACTTTCTAAATCACTTTGAAACCATTTTTTAACTTTTATAATATCTACTCCACATCTACGAAGATATGCAGCAGCTTCGAATGTCCTTACACCTGTTTTAAATGTAAAGTTCTTTGTATCCATCATTATTCCTGCATACAAACTTTCTGCTTCAATAGTTGATAATTCTATGTCATGTTGGGTATATTGTAATATTTCTGTTACTAGTTCTGATGCAGATGATGCATATACTTCTTGAAAAGTAAGTATACTTTGCTCAATAAAGTCAGCACTTCTTCTATGATGGTCTATAACAACAATTTTACTTGTTTTATTCAATAATTCTGGTTCTTCTACATATGTTTTCTTATGTGTATCTACAACTATTAATAGCGCATTTGAATCGATTTTTGATAGTGCAATATCTTTTGTTATAAATACATCTTTATATTCATCTTGTATACTATCCATAAATGTTTTAATAGATGTAGCTTCCGGATTTGTTACAATATATGTTTCTTTTCCTAGACTTACAGCCATTCTATATATTCCTAATGCAGATCCCATAGCATCTATATCTGGGTTTGTATGTCCCATGATTATAATTCTTTCACTTTCTGACATTAGTTCTTCAAGTGCATGTGCTACAATTCTGGCTTTTACTTTAGTCCTTTTTTCAACTTCTTCTACTTTTCCTCCAAAGAACTGATATTTTCCGTTTTCTCTGATTACTGCTTGATCTCCACCTCTACCAAGTATTACATCCATTGCTGATAAAGCTGACTTATACACATCTTTATCTGTTTCGCCTTCATTAGAAATTGCTATACTTAGTGTTAATTGTATTTTATCTTTTCTTACTACATCTTTTATTGAATCTAAAATTGCAAATTTACTATTTTTAATTTTTTCAAGATTTCTCTGTTCAAAAATGTATACATATGTGTCTCTATCTTCTTTAACTAATATTCCATTTGTTTCATTTACTGAATCATATATTATACTTTCAACTTTAGCCATTATTTGTGTTTTTTGTTCAACATCTATTCTTTGCATTACTTCTTCATAATTATCTAGCATTATTATCCCAACACATGTTTTTTTATTCTCGTTTTCTTCTTGTAATAAATGTTTTTCTGTTTCATCAACAAAATATAATATCATCATATAATCTTGATTTCTTTTCCTGTCATTTTTCTTAGATTTTGCAAATTCAGCATATACTTTATATATTTTATCTTTTATTTCTAATGTTCTTTCTACTGACTTTTTCTTTGGGTCTTTACTTCTGTCTGCTTCGTCTTTTATGTCTATGATTAAATCATTAATATAATCGTTGATATCAATTTCGGCAAATTCTGTAATGAATTTTGCACTTTTCCATACAATGTTTCCATTAGTTTCTAATATTACTAATGGAAAAGGCGAGTTTATTAAACTACTTTTTGCAGCAGTATCAACTGTTAGTGTTAAGTCTTGTAATTGCTCAGATATTTCACTTTTTCTCTTGTTATTTGCAAAGTAAGTATAACCTAATATTAAAATATAAATTAATATTGATGGTATTATAAGTGCTGGTTGTAAATAAGATAATATCACTAATAATATTAAAATAATTACTAGATATATTTTGGTTCTAGATACCAAATTATCAAATACTTTTCTATTATAATTTTTCGACATATTTATCTCCTTTTATACTATTTTAGTATACTTCTAAATATGCAATTTGTCAAGTTATTACAAGACTTTTCCCGGAATACCAACTACTGTTGAATTATCTTGTACGTCTTTAGTTACAACGGCATTTGCTCCAATTTTCACATTATTTCCAATTTTTATTGGGCCTAAAATCTTAGCACCACAACCAATCATTACATTATCTCCAATATCAGGATGTCTTTTATTTACATCTTTTCCTGTTCCTCCAAGTGTTACACCATGATAAATTGTACAATTATCTCCAATAGTTGCAGTTTCACCAATTACTATACCAGTTCCATGGTCTATAAATAATTTTCTACCGATTTTTGCACCTGGATGAATTTCTATTCCTGTAAAAAATTTTCCTATTTGTGATATTAATCTAGCTAAAAAATACCTTTTATGTTTATATAAAAAATGTGATATTCTATAATAAATTAATATATGAAAGCCAGGATATAAAATTATTACTTGTATAAAACTTTTTGCTGCTGGATCTTTTTCCTGTATATTTTTTACTTCCTCTTTTATTTGTTTTATAATTTTACTATTTTTTATTTTATCAATAAAATTTTTTATTTTGCTCATACACATCACCTATTTTATTATATGAAAATTTTTTAAAATTGTAATAAAGTTTTAGAATGTTTCTGGTGGTGCATCTAACCATGACTATGTATACAACCATATAAAGAGGAAGTCCTAAAATAAAGACTTCCTTTTTTCTTATTTAATTATTCCTTTTAAGAATTTATATTTCTTTCTTAATACTATAGCAATTACAGATAATGTTATAATACTTGCAATTAACATTATTGTCTTGACATTTCCTGCATGTGGTAATTCTTCTTTTGATATTGTGTTATCTATGTTTCCATTATTACCTTGATTATTAGTATTATTTCCATTATTATTGTTGTTTGTGTTATTTCCTGAGTTATTATTGTCTGGTTCATCATTATTATCATCTGGGTCTTCTTGAATCAATTTTATTTCTGTTGATTTTACCTCACTAACATTACCTACATTGTCTGTAACTCTGAAATATATTTTTGTGTCTGCTTCTTTTGTCCATTTCATTGAGATAGTTGATTCTCCTGCCTGATAACTATAACTTGTTACAATAAAATCTTTATCCTCTCCTAAGCAGTCATTCCATGTTGTTCCATCATAACTATATTCTACTTTTGCTACACCTGCTCCTTCATCTTGTAATTTCAAATCTACTATTACTTCTTTTTGTGATTCATCTTTTGAAGTATTTTCTATTTTTACTATTTCAGGTGATGTTTTATCAATGCTTACTACTGTTATTTCCTTTCTAAATGTATTATTATCTTCATCCACTATTTCTACTATATATGTACCATTTTCTTCTATCTCATAATTATATTCATTATTTGTTGGTTGTATTTCAACTCCATTTACCATAACCTTAACTATTTTTGTTGTTCCTGTTTGTTTAATTTTTACTGGTATATTTTTGTTTGTCCATCCTTCTGGTTTTTCTACACTTATATCAGGTAATGTTGGTATTGGTTCATCTGGTTCTTCTTGCTCTTTATTCCATCTAATAAATAATGTAATATCATTTATAAATAGTGCTTTTTCTCCTGATGAATAATCTATTCCTGTTCCATCTGCTTTTGTATTCCAAGATATTGCATCATATCCTTCTTTTATTGCTGTTATTTCTGGAATTGTTACTTCTGCATTTTTTACAATATTAATATTCTTACTATTTACTTCTGCTTTGTTTCTTATTTCTTCAATTCCTTCTCCTTGTCCTCCATTTAAGTCAAACTTTATTGTATATGTTTTTGAATATCTTGCATAATATGTTGCATTCTCTTTTATATCTGTTATTTCTTCTCCACCAAATAATATTTTTTCTGCATTTGGTTCTTCTTTATCTGTCCAATATTCTGCTGTCCAACCTGTATATTCATTTATTTCTGGTGCTGTAGTTTTTGCGGTTTCTTCATTAAAGATTGTTAATGTTTTTGTTGTTATTGTTTGCTTTGTATCTGTATAATCTACAAATTGTATTGTTATATCTTTTTTATATATTGCATATAAAGTAACATCTTCTTTTGCCATTTCTAATTCTTCTAATCCTGTTGTTGCATTTTTATTTGTATTCCAACCAATAAATTCATAACCTGCTTTTTGTGCTATTACATTTAGGTTGATTTTTTCTCCTTCTTTTTTTGTATCTGTTTCCTGTGTCACAGATGTTCCTCCATTTTCAGAATAATTATATGTTATTAAATGCGTCTCTGGTTCTGGATTTTCTTCATCTACAGTTATTATAAATTCTTTTGATTTAAGTATATTAGAATTTCCCGCATTATCTGTTACTCTTATCCATAAGTACCAAATACCTGCTACAGTTATATCTGATTTTATTACTTCTTCTCCATTGTTGAATTTTGTCCATTCTGTTGGTTCTGTAGTATTTGATTGTGACCATGCATATTCTAATGTTTTCAAATCACTTCCTCCTGCATCTTCTGCAGTTATTACTGTTTCAATCTTTGCATTTCCATCTGATGGCATTATATAGTTTCCACCATTTGTAGTTAGTGTTACTATTGGTGCTTCTTTATCTATATTATATATAATCATTGTTGCTTTTACTGTATTTCCTGCTATATCTTGTGCTGTTGCTGTTACAGCTATTCCACTATTTTTTACTATTACCTGTGTACCGGTTATTTGATAATCTATACCTTCTTCTCCAGTACTTGTTAAAATTCTATTTTGTGTTAAATTTGCTCCATATTTTGGTGTTACTGTCACATCTTTATTTGTCCAACCATCAATATTTGTATCAAATGTTATCATATTTTCTTCTTCTAAATTAGATCCTATCATAAATCCATTTGATACTTTTATATTTGTTGCTCTATTCCCTGCTCCATCTGTTACATTTGTCCATAAATACCATGTTCCTGGTTCTGTTATGTCTGTTTTTGTTATTTCATCTCCACTTATAAATTTCGTCCAACTACTTGGTTCACTTGTGTTTGATTGTGACCATGCATATTCTAATTTATTTAAACCACTTCCTCCATTATCTTTAGCTTCTATTGTTGTTTTTATTATTGCATTTCCACTTGTTGGCATTGCATAATTTCCACCATTTTGACTTAATGTTACTGTTGGTAATTCTTTGTCTATATTATTAATTGTGGTCTTCGCTGTGATCGTATTTCCTACTGTATCTTGTGCCGTTGCTGTTACTGTTATTCCATTAGTTTTTACTTTTACTTCTGTTGCTCCATTTATTATATAATCTGTTCCTTGTGCTCCTGTACTTGTTAATGTTTTGTTTTTTGTTAGATTTGCTCCATATTTTGGTGTTACTGTTACTTCTCCGTTTGTCCATTCTGTTGGTTCAATATCGAATGTTATTTTATTTTCGTTTGCTGTATTTGACTTTATTTCAAATGCACTTGATATTTTTATACTTGTAGCTCTATTTCCTGCCATATCTGTTACATTTGTCCACAAATACCATGTTCCTGGTTCTGTTATGTCTGATTTTTCTATTTCTTGTTCATTATAAAATGTTGTCCATTCTGTTGGTTCACTTGTATTTGATTGTGACCACGCATATTGTAGTTTGTTTAAATTACTTCCACCTGTATCTTTTGCTGTTATTGTTGTTTTTATTGTTGCATTTCCACTTGTTGGCATTACATAACTTCCACCATTTTGACTTAATTCTACTGTTGGTGCTGTTTTGTCTATATTTGATACATTATATGTTGCTGCTCCTCCTGTAAACTCTCCATATGCTAGTCTTGCATATACTTGTCCATTTGTTGAACGAGTTATTGTATTTCCATCTTGCCAGCTTTTATTATCTGAACTAACTTGCAATGTATATCCGCTTAAATTTGTTGTTACTTTAACTGATACTGTTCCATTAGTCCATCCTGATGGTGTTGATGAAAATGTTACATTATCATCTTTTACTAATGTTGGAATATCTTTTACTGTTACAGTTGCTACTGAACTTTCTATACTATTTCCTGCAACATCATATATTTTTGCTTTTATATTATATGTTCCTGCAGACAAATTGTCTATTGTTTTTGTTTTTGTTACTGAATTTGTATTACCTGCTTGAGAAGCATTTATTGGAATATCTGTATCTGTTGCATATAATGTATAATCATTATCTGTTGATTTTTTGTAGTACCATTCTATTTGTGAAAATCCTGAAAGTTCATCTCTAAATTGAACTTCTGCAGAAATACTACTTGTTGAAGCCATTTTTGCTGTAAGAGATTTTGTTATAGTTGGTTTAACTGTATCAATTTTGTCTATCTTAATATACATTTCTGCATGTATTCGTTCAAGTTCTAATGCTATATTAGTATCATTCTGTTTGTCAAAAAATAATATAGTGATAGGTTCTGATGTTAAATAATAATTATATACTCCGTTTTGTGAAATAATTATTTCTCCATTATACCCTACATCATAAAAATCATATTCCATATTTTCGGTGGATTGTGAATCCATCGGTTCTAAAGTAAAGTATTTAGGTTCTCTTACTTCTTTAATCTCATTTCCTTCATTTTGTATTTGTGTAATAGTACGTTGTATTATATCTTGTATATAATTTTCATTATATTGCCACATCAATCGTGCAGGTTTATTTGTCCAATATTCTACTGAATAATCTATCGGTTGAATATATCCGTTTTCAAGTGTAGCCTCATATTGTTTTGCAAAATTGAGTTGTGCTTCTATATTATCATTACTAAATTTTTTTCCAGTTAGCAAAAATGTTGTAATAATTCCTATAACTAAAATTAATAAAACAATTATAGCTGTAATTATTTTATTTCTTTTGTATCTCATAATATTATCCCCTTTTCTTATATAATTTTATAAAAATCAACTAATTATATAATAACAATAAAAAAATCAAAAATCAAGATTAATTTACAGATTTAGGCAATAAAAAAATAGGCAATATTTGCCTATTTTTTACGCCTCTTTCTTTTCTTCTTGTACTACTTCATTTTGTTCTGAAGCAACTGTATTTGGAGTTTGATCTTTGTTTTCTTCTCCCTCAACTTTAATTTTGATATCTTGATATCTCTTCATACCTGTACCTGCAGGAATTAATTTTCCTATAATAACATTTTCTTTTAATCCCATTAAATCGTCTTCTTTACCTTTGATAGCAGCTTCTGTTAATACTCTTGTTGTTTCTTGGAATGATGCTGCTGATAAGAAGCTATCTGTTGCAAGTGATGCTTTTGTTATACCAAGTAATATTCTCTTGCCTGTTGCAGGGCGTTTTCCTTCTTCCACTGCTTTTTTATTATTGTCTTCAAATTCATACATGTCTATTAAAGAACCTGGGAACATACTTGTATCTCCATTATCTTCAATTCTAACTTTTCTAAGCATTTGTCTTGCAATTACTTCAATATGTTTATCATTAATATCAACACCTTGGTTTCTATAAACTTTTTGAACTTCTGAGATTAGATATTCGTATACACCTTCTGGTCCTTTTATTGCAAGGATTTCAGCTGGATTTATAGAACCTTCTATTAATGGTTGTGCAGCTTTAACAAAATCTCCATCTTTTACTTTTAATTTTGAACCAAATGGTATTGTATAAGATTTTGAATTGTCTTTTGATGTTACTATTACTTCTTTCTTTTTCTTTGTTTCTGAAATTTTTACAGTACCATCTATTTCTGTAATTACTGCAACTCCCTTTGGTTTTCTAGCTTCGAATAATTCTTCAACTCTAGGAAGACCTTGTGTAATATCTGCTACACCAGCAACACCACCAGAGTGAATTGTTCTCATGGTTAACTGTGTACCTGGTTCACCTATTGATTGAGCAGCTATTATACCTACAGCTTCTCCTATTGAAACTTTATCTCTTCTTGCTAGTCCCATACCATAACATTTTTGACAAACACCATGTTTACTTCTACATCCAATTACTGAACGTACTACAACTTGTGTAATTCCTGCATCAACAATCTTCTTAGCAATTTCTTTGTTAATCATTGTGTTTGTATCTACAATTAGTTCTCCTGTTTCTGGATGAACTATATCGTTTAATGGATATCTTCCTTCTAGTCTTTCTTCTAATGGTTCAAGTACTTGATTTCCATCTTTTATAGCTTCTAGCATTAATCCATTTGTAGTTCCACAATCTTCTTCTCTTACTATTATATCTTGTGATACATCTACAAGTCTTCTTGTTAAGTATCCAGAGTCAGCTGTTCTTAAAGCTGTATCTGAAAGTCCTTTACGAGCACCGTGTGAAGATATAAAGTATTCTAGAGCATCTAGACCTTCACGGAAACAAGATTTGATAGGTATTTCAACAGCTTTACCTGTCGTACTTGCCATAAGTCCACGCATACCTGCAATTTGTCTTAATTGGTTCATGTTACCACGGGCACCTGATTTTACCATCATATATATTGGGTTTAAATCATCAAAGTTTTCTTCCATCGCTTTACTTACATCATTTGTTGCCTTTTCCCAAATATTGATAACTGTTTTATATCTTTCATCATCAGTTATTAAACCTCTTCTATATTGGTTTCTAACTTTTTCTACTTCTTTTTCAGCTTGTGCAATTATATCTTTTTTAGCTTCTGGAACTTCAACATCTGCTACTGAGAATGTTATTCCTGCTAATGTTGAATATTTGAATCCTAATGCTTTAATATAATCTATTACTTCAGCTGATTCTGTAAGTCCGTGTTTTTCTATAACTCTTTCTATTATTGTTCCCATTGATTTTTTCATTACTGGGAAATCAATTTCGTATTGGAATGGATCTTTTTCTCTATCTATAAATCCTAAGTCTTGTGGTATTCCTTGGTTGAATATAATTCTTCCAACACTTGTAGGAATTTTTTGTTGTTTAATTTTTCCATTAATTTCCTTTGTTACTCTTACAAAGATTTTTGCATGAATTCCTACTGCTTTATTTTGGAAAGCCATCAATGCCTCATCTGGGTCTTTGAAGTATTTTCCTTCTCCAAGCTCTCCATCTAGTGTCATTGTTAAATAGTAGCTTCCTAATATCATGTCTAGTCTTGGTACTGCTACTGGCTTACCATCTTGTGGTTTTAATAAGTTGTTTGTTGCAAGCATTAAATATCTTGCTTCTGCTTGTGCTTCTGGTGTTAATGGTAAATGCACAGCCATTTGGTCACCATCGAAGTCAGCATTAAATGCCTCACATACTAATGCATGTAATTTTATTGCTCTACCTTCTACTAATACAGGTTCAAACGCTTGAATACCTAATCTGTGCAATGTAGGAGCACGGTTTAGCATTACTGGATGGTCTTTTATTACTTCTTCAAGTATTCCCCATACTTCTGGGCTTAGTCTTTCTACCATTCTTTTTGCACTTTTAATATTGTGTGCTAAATGTCTTCCAACTAATTCTCTCATTACAAATGGTTTGAATAATTCTATTGCCATTTCCTTTGGAAGTCCACATTGATAAATTTTTAATTCTGGTCCTACAACTATTACTGAACGTCCTGAATAGTCAACACGTTTTCCTAATAAGTTTTGACGGAATCTACCTTGTTTTCCTTTTAATAAATCTGATAAAGATTTTAATGGTCTGTTTCCAGCTCCTGTAACAGGTCTTCCACGTCTTGAGTTATCTATTAAAGCATCTACAGATTCTTGTAGCATTCTTTTTTCATTTCTTACAATTATTTCTGGTGCTCCTAACTCAAGTAATCTTTTCAATCTGTTATTTCTGTTTATAACTCTTCTATATAAGTCGTTTATATCTGATGTTGCAAATCTACCACCATCTAATTGAACCATAGGTCTTAAATCTGGTGGAATAACTGGTATAACATTCATAATCATCCATTCAGGTCTATTTCCTGACATTTTGAATGCTTCTACTGTATCTAATCTCTTTATAAGTTTTGCTTTTCTTTGTTCACTTGCTTTTTCAAGTTCTTTTCTGATACTTTTTATTAATTTGTCTAAATCAATTTCTTCAAGTAATTTTCTTATTGGTTCTGCACCCATTTCTGCCTTAAATGATTTCTTACCATATTTTTGTTCTGCTTCATTATATTCTTTTTCATTTAATACTTGGCATTTTTCTAATCCTGAAGTTCCTTTATCTGTTACGATATATGATGCAAAGTAAATTACTTTTTCTAGATTACGTGGTGATATATCTAGCATTAAGGCTATTCTACTTGGTATTCCTTTAAAATACCAAATATGTGCTACTGGTGCAGCAAGTTCGATATGTCCCATTCTTTCTCTTCTTACTTTTGATTTTGTAACTTCTACCCCACATCTATCACAAACTATTCCTTTATATCTTACTCTTTTATATTTACCACAATGGCATTCCCAGTCTTTTGTTGGTCCGAAGATTTTTTCACAGAATAGTCCATCTTTTTCTGGTTTTAATGTTCTATAATTTATAGTTTCTGGCTTTTTTACTTCACCTTTTGACCATTCTCTTATTTTCTCATCTGATGCTATTCCTATTTTTAATTTGTTGAATATTTCTAATTCATCCATCTTTATTAGATGTCCCCCTTCTCTAATTTATTGGGTAATTCTCAAACAGTATTAATGACTACCCACTGCTCCTGCAAATTTTAATGTCGCATTAATACTTTTGAGAATTTATTCAATTGAATTTTTTTACTCGATTATGTCATCATCATTATCAAGATTATCATTAGCTAAGTCATTATCATAAATGCTTTCATCATCTTCTAATTCATCACTATTGAATAGGTCATCATCACTGTCATCTTCATCATCTTGCATTTCTTCCTCTGTGAAACCATCTTCTAAATCTTCATGAATTAAAACATCATCTTCTGTTAATGCTTTTCCAGTTTCACTTTCATCATAATCAATACCGTCTTCAATATGCTCTTTTAATTCTAATTCTTGATTATCTTCTGAATACAATTTGATATCTAATCCTATTGCTTGTAATTCTTTTACTAATACTTTGAAGCTTTCTGGTACTCCTGGTTCAGGAATATTTTCACCTTTAACAATTGCTTCATAAGCTTTTACACGTCCTACAACATCATCTGATTTTACAGTTAATATTTCTTGTAGTGTATAAGCTGCTCCATATGCTTCTAGTGCCCAAACTTCCATTTCTCCGAAACGTTGTCCACCAAATTGAGCTTTTCCTCCTAGTGGTTGTTGTGTTACTAATGCATATGGTCCTGTTGAACGAGCATGTATTTTATCATCTACTAAGTGATGTAGTTTTAACATATACATTACACCAACTGTTATTGGCTTATCAAATGGTTCTCCAGTTCTTCCATCATAAAGAATTGATTTTCCATCTGGTGATAATCCTGCTTCTTTTAATAATTCTTCAATTTCTGTTTCTGAAGCACCATCAAATACTGGTGTTGAAACTTTCCATCCTAATTCTCTTGCAGCAGCACCTAAGTGCACTTCAAGTACTTGACCCAAGTTCATACGTGATGGTACACCTAATGGGTTTAATAATATATCCACTGGTGTTCCATCTGGTAAGAATGGCATATCTTCTGTTGGTAATATTCTTGAAATAACACCTTTATTACCATGACGTCCTGCCATTTTATCTCCAACAGAGATTTTTCTCTTTGTTGCAATATAACATCTAATAACTTGGTTTACTCCAGGTCCTAATTCTTCTGAATTATCTCTTGTGAATATTTTTACATCAACTATTGTTCCAGCTTCTCCATGTGGTACACGAAGTGATGTATCTCTTACTTCTCTAGCTTTTTCTCCAAATATCGCACGAAGTAATCTTTCTTCTGCTGTTAGTTCTGTTTCTCCTTTTGGAGTTACCTTACCAACTAATATATCTCCTGGTCTTACTTCTGCTCCTATTCTGATTATTCCGTTTTCATCTAGGTCTTTTAATGAGTCATCACCAACATTTGGTATATCTCTTGTTATTTCTTCTGCTCCTAGTTTAGTATCACGACATTCACAATCATATTCTTCTATATGTATTGATGTAAATACATCTTCTTGTACTAATCTTTCATTTAAAAGGATAGCATCTTCGTAGTTATAACCTTCCCATGTTGAGAATGCTATTAACACGTTTTTACCTAATGCCATTTCTCCATCTTTTGTTGATGGTCCATCAGCAATAGCTTCTCCTTTTTTAACTTTTTCTCCTTTTGAAACAATTGGTTTTTGGTTTATACATGTTCCACCATTTGTTCTTTTGAATTTACGAAGTTTATGTACTACTGTCTTTCCATTTTTGTATTTCATTGTGATACTATCACCTGTAACTTTTTCTACAACTCCGTCATCTTCTGCTAAAACTAATATTCCAGAATCTTTAGCAGCTCTATATTCTATACCTGTTCCTACTATTGGTGCTTCTGTAAGCATTAATGGTACTGCTTGACGTTGCATGTTTGCACCCATTAGGGCTCTCTTTGCATCATCATGCTCTAAGAATGGTATCATTGCTGCAGCTATTGATACTAACTGTTTTGGTGATACATCTATATATTGTACTAATTCTTTGTCTACTTCTATTATTTCGTTTCTATGTCTTACACGAATACGTTTATTTATAAATTCTCCATTTTCATCCATAGGTTCAGATGCTTGTGCTATTATGTAGTTATCTTCTACGTCTGCACTCATATATTCAACAATATCTGTAACTCTATGTGTTTCTGGGTCTATTTTTCTATATGGCGTTTCGATAAATCCATATTCATTTATTTTTGCAAATGATGATAATGCTGAAATTAGTCCTATGTTTGGTCCTTCTGGTGATTCTATTGGACATAATCTACCATAATGTGTATAATGTATATCACGAACCTCAAATCCAGCTCTTTCTCTTGAAAGTCCTCCAGGCCCTAATGCTGAAATTCTTCTTTTATGTGTTAATTCTGAAAGTGGGTTTGTTTGATCCATGAATTGTGATAATTGTGAACTTCCAAAGAATTCTCTTATTGATGATGTTATTGGTTTTGTGTTTATTAATGTTTGTGGTGTAACAACATCTAAGTCTTGTATTGTCATTCTTTCACGAACTACTCTTTCAAGTCTTGTTAAACCAATTCTAAATTGGTTTTGTAGAAGTTCTCCTACACATCTAATTCTACGGTTTGCTAAATGATCTATATCATCTTTTTCACCTAAACCATGATACATGTTTATTAAATAGTTAACTGATGCAATCATATCTTCTGTTGTAATATGTTTTGGTACTAATTCATCATATCTTTCTTTTATAACTTTTACTAAGTCTTTTTTGTCAGTATTATCTAATATATTTTTTAATACCTCATAATTTACATTTTCTTTGAAATGTACTTTTCCAAAGTCTACATCTGATAATACTTTATAGATATTTACTGTTCCATTTCCTATAACTCTTACTTTTTTGTCAGATATTTTAACATCAACTACATTTATTCCAGCATTTTGAATTTCTTCTGCTACATCTGGTGTTATTATTTCTCCAGCAGAAACAAATACTTCTCCTGTTTCTTTATCCATTATATCTTCAAATGCTACTTGATTTTTTATTCTATTTGCTAATCCTAATTTTTGGTTGAATTTAAATCTTCCGACTTTTGCTAAGTCATATCTTCTATTATCAAAAAATAATCCGTTAAATAATCCTCTTGCTGCTTCTACAGTTGGTAATTCACCTGGTCTTAATTTTTTGTAAATTTCGATTAATGCGTCTTCACCTGTTTTTATTGTGTCTTTTTGTATTGTTGTTTCAAGTAAGTTTTCTTCTCCAAATAATGATCTTATTTGGTCATCTGACACTATTCCAATTGCTCTTAATAATGTTGTTACAGGGATTTTTCTTGTTCTATCCACACGTACCCAGAACATGTCATTTCCATCTGTTTCATATTCTATCCATGCTCCTCTTAATGGCATTACTGTAGATGTGTATGTTTTCTTTCCTGTTTTTGTGTCAAATATTTCATCATAGTAACATCCTGGTGAACGTACTAATTGGCTTACTACTACTCTTTCAGCTCCATTTATTATGAATGTTCCACTGTCTGTCATTAGTGGAAAATCACCTAAATAGATTTCTTGTTCTTTTATTTCTCCTGTTTCACGGTTTATTAATCTAACTTTAACATGCAATCTTGTTGAATATGTTGCATCTCTTTCTTTTGCTTCTTCTAGTGTGTATTTAGTTTTGTCTTCCATGTAATAATCGAAAAATTCAAGAACTAAATTTCCTGAGTAGTCAACAATTGGTGATATGTCTTTTAATACTTCTCCTAATCCTTCTTCTACAAACCAGTCATATGAATCTTTTTGGACTTGTATAAGATTTGGCATTTCAATGTAGTCACCAACTTTTGAAAAATCTTTACGAGTTGTTCTCTCGTATTTGACTTCTTTGATATTCAAATAAATCACTCCTTAAAAATTATTTAAGCAGAAATTTTTTGTGCTTAATAGCACTTCTTTTGACTTAGAAAAATCCCCTCTTAAAATATATCTCTGTAAGGTTTTGAGCCTTGTCTGCTTTTACAATTTTCTCTACCTTATTTTGAATATACTTAATTCTTATCTTTCTAATTTCTTATGAATAAAAATTATGGAAGTTTTTGTAAAAAAAATTGCTTAATACTTCCATTTTCGTAAATTATACGCCTATTATCATATCATATTCTTGTCCATTTTGTCAAGAGTTTTTTTATTTCTTTATCGCTTAAACCTGTTATTTCTGATATTTCTTCAATTGGCATTTTTCTTTTTAGCATTTTTATTGCTATTTCCTTTGAACTCTCTTTTTTTCCTTGCTCCAAACCTTCTTTCTTTCCTTGCTCCAAACCTTCTTTCTTTCCTTGCTCCAAACCTTCTTTCTTTCCTTGCTCTAATCCTTTTCTTTTGCCTTCTTCTAATCCTTCTTTCATGCCTCGTTCCATTCCTTTACTTCTTGCTGTAGCAAGAGCAGCTTGTTCTTCCAAATGTGACATTAATCTTATTTCTGCCAATCTTTTTACTTCTTCAGTACCTGTTAGTTCCTCATATTCTTCATATGCCTCCTCTAAAACTTTATTTTTCTTTTTAGCCATATCTAGCAAATCTCCCCTTTCCATATCAATAAATGCTAGCCATTGGTTTAATGGTTCCTCCATATTTGGATTTCCTTTTCTAAATTTTTTTAATTCTATGTAGTAATATGTCACTTCATTATTTATTTCATATTTTCTATGTTTTTCTGCTACTCTTACTGTTTTAGTTACATATTCAGGCAATTCCAAAAAATTATAATTCAATAATACTATTACAATTACTTGTTTTAAATCTTCGTATCTGTCTTTTGGTCCTAATTGTTCAGTTATTTTTTTGCTTGCATAGAATGTAGTTCTTTCTTCAATATTTTGATTGTTTTGCATTTGCATTTCTATATTAAGAAGTTTTCCATTTTCTAATTCTACATCTAAATCTAGTACCCCATATTTTGATTCTCTAGCCAATTGTTCTAGTCTTTTGTCATGTATTACTTTTCTTATTTTTATATTTTCTCCCAATACTGCACTTATAAAATCTTTTAGAAATTTTTCATTTCCTATTTTACTGAAAAATGCTTTAAACATTATATCATCTTTCATTACTAATTTATTTTTTTCATTCAATTTTTCTATTATTATCAGCCTCCTTGCTTATATTTTGGGTATGTTTAATAAACATGTTAATCTAAATTTTTTTAACACATTGTTTTTCGTTTTTATTTAATTTTTTTGCATCTTAGAATTAAATTATTGATTTTAATATTTTGATTTAAAATAATTCAAATAGATAAAAAAATTTGAACCATACTAATTAGTATGGTTCGATTTTAACATACACTTATGCAAATTGCAAGTGTTTTTTGTATTTTTTATGATTTTTCTATTCTCTTATAATTTTTCTTTTATTTTTTAACTCTATATAGTCATTAACAACAATTTTTAAAACTGCGGCAACTGGAACAGCCAAGAACATTCCTAGCACTCCAAAATATGCTCCACCAACTGTTACTGCAAATATTATAAGTATTGGACTCATTTCTAGTGAATTACCTATTATTTTTGGATTTATTATATTAGCATCTATTTGTTGTAAAATTACCACAACAATTGTCATTATAATTGCTTGTGATATTCCTCCTGTTATTATTGTAATTAAGATACTTATTGCAACAGCTATTATTGCACCAAAATATGGTATAATATTAAATAATCCTATCATAAATCCAAGTAATACTGAATATCTTACTCCTATTATAGACATTGCTACAGTTGCTAATATTCCCATTACAACTGCATCAATTAATTGGCTACTAATGAATTTGAAAAATATTTTATTTGTACTGTCAAAGTATTGCCCTACTTTTCTCGATGTTTTATTATCTAATATGGCCGTTCCTAATCTCTCGCAAAAATTAATTATACTGCTTCTTCCAAGTAATATATATACTGAAACAATTATTGTTACAAATACATCAAATATTCCACTTGCTACGCCTAAAGCACTTTTTACATACCCAGTTATTCTTTCTGGATTCAAAAATTTATTAATATCTATATTCTTAATCGCTTCTCCAACACTTTTTATAGCATTTGTTACTATTTCACTTTTTAAGAACGAATCCTCTGGCAATTCATTTAATCTTTCAATTGATGTATTCCAGTAATTTTGAAAATTATTTACTAATTCCACAATACTTTCAGTTACAACAGGTAAAATTACATTTACAAGTAGAATTATTAATAAAACAGCTAAAATATAAGTTATTAATACACTTATTCCTCTTGCTTTCTTATTTATAAACTTAACCTTTGACTTTTTAAATCCTCTCTCTATTCTTGATGCTGGTATATATAGTAAATATGCTATTAATGTTCCAAGTAAAAATGGAGCTATAATGTCTAGAAAGTTACCTATTGTATTACTTATAACTGTAAAATTATCCAAAAACTTATATACTAATATAATAGCAACTCCTAACAAAAACCAGTACATCCATTTTGATAAATTTTTCTTAATCTCTTTCATAATTTATATTCCCTTTCCTAAATATTAATTTCTAGTCCTACAGGACAGTGGTCACTTCCATACACATCTGGATATATTTTTGCTTCTTTTATGTTTTTTTCTATATTCCTTGAAGTTATAAAATAATCAATTCTCCAACCAATATTCTTCTCTCTTGCTTTTCCCATATATGACCACCAGCTATAAGCATCTGTTTTTTCTGGATATAAATATCTGAAACTATCAGTGAACCCTGCATTTAATAATTCTGTCATTTTTGCTCTTTCTTCATCAGTAAATCCTGCATTCCCTCTATTACTTTTTGGATTTTTTAAATCTATTTCTTCATGAGCTACATTTAAATCTCCACACATTATTACTGGCTTCGTTTCATTTAGTTTTAATAAATATTTTCTAATTTCATCTTCCCATACCATTCTATAATCAAGTCGCTCTAATTCTCTTTTAGCATTTGGAGTATAAATTGTTACCATATAAAATTTTTCAAATTCTAATGTTATTACTCTTCCCTCTTTGTCATGTTCTTCAATTCCTATACCATATGTTACATTTAATGGCTTTTGTTTTGTAAATATTGCAGTACCTGAATATCCTTTTCTTTCTGCACTATTCCAGTAACTTGTATATCCATCAAATTCTAATTCTATCTGGTCTGGCTGACATTTAGTTTCTTGCAAACAAAATATATCAGCATCTATTTTTTCAAAAAAATCTTTAAACCCTTTATTTAAGCATGCTCTTATTCCATTTACATTCCATGATATTAATTTCATATATTTCCTCCTGTCTATACTGATATTATAACATGTATATAAATATATGTAAAGTTTTACCACATTTTATTATTTATCACAATAAAAAAAGAAATCAAATAAAATATATTTGATTTCTTTTTTGTATTATGATAATTGTTTCATAACTTCTTCAGCAAAGTTTTCTTCTTTTTTCTCGATTCCTTCACCTTTTTCAAATCTTGCAAATTCTACTACTTTTGCATCTTTTAATACTTGTGAAACTTTCATGCTTGAATCTTTTACGAATTCTTGATCTACTAAGCAAACTTCTTCATAGAATTTATTAATTCTTCCCATAACAATTTTTTCTGCAATTGCTTCTGGTTTTCCTTCATTCATTGTTTGTGCTTTTAAGATTTCTTTTTCTTTTTCTAATCTTTCAGCTGGAACTTGTTCTCTGCTTACATATTCAGGTCTAGCTGCAGCTATTTGCATACAGATATCTTTTGCAAGTTCTTTGTTTCCATTTTCCATATTTACTAATACAGCTATTTTTCCATCTCCATGGATATATTTTTCAATTAATCCATTTGTTGTTTCAAATCTAGCAAATCTTCTTACTGTCATGTTTTCACCAATTTTTGCTATTTTGTCTATTAATACTTCATTAACTGTTTTTCCTTCTACTGAAATTGAAGGTTCAGCTAATAAATCTTCTACTGATTTTGGATTATTTTTTACGATTTGTTTTGCAACATCCATTACAAATTGTTTGAATTCTTCGTTTTTTGCAACGAAGTCTGTTTCTGAGTTTACTTCAACAACAGCTCCAACTTTTCCATCTTCTGAAACATATGCCTCTACTACACCTTCTGCTGCTATTCTTCCTGATTTTTTGGCTGCTTTTGCAATTCCTCTTTCACGTAATAATTCTGTTGCTTTTTCTAAGTCACCATCTGTTTCTGTTAAAACTTTTTTGCAGTCCATCATACCTGCACCTGTTTTTTCTCTTAGCTCTTTAACTAATGCTGCTGTAACCATTTTATACATTCCTCCTTTATTAAAAATAAGAGTAGAGCAGTTAGAGCCCCACTCTTTTATTTTTTCTTTTTTTTATTCTTCAACTTTTTCCTCAGATTTTTCTTCAGCTTCTGCTACTACTTGTTCCATAGTTTCTGCTTCTTCTGAAACATCTTGTTCAGCTTCTGTAGCTGGTTCAAAGCTTTCACCTTGTTTTCCTTCAATGATTGCATTTGCCATAACATCTGCTATTAATTTTACAGCTCTTATTGCATCATCATTTCCTGGAATTGGGTAATCTAAATCTTCTGGATTACAGTTTGTATCTACTATTCCTACTACTGGAATGTTTAATTTTTTAGCTTCTAATATTGCTATTCTTTCTTTTTTAGGATCTACTAAGAATATTACACCTGGTAGTTTATCCATTTCTTTGATACCACCTAAGTTTCTTTCTAGTTTTTCCATTTCTTTTTTAAGTAGTATTACTTCTTTTTTTGGTAATACATCAAATGTACCATCTTGTTCCATTTTTTCTAGGTCTTTTAATCTTTGAATTCTTTTTTGAATTGTATCAAAGTTTGTTAACATTCCCCCTAACCATCTTTGGTCTACATAGTACATTCCACTCTTGATTGCAGCTTCTTTCATGCATTCTTGAGCTTGTTTTTTTGTTCCAACAAATAGAACTGTTTTTCCTTCTTCTACTTGTTCTTTGATGAATTGATATGCTTCATCAATTTTCTTTGAAGCTTTTTGTAAATCAATTATATGGATACCATTTCTAGCTTGAAATATGTATTCAGCCATTCTTGGGTCCCATCTTCTTGTTTGGTGTCCAAAATGTACACCTGCTTCTAGTAATTGTTTCATTGCAACTACTGACATTTCTAATTCCTCCCTTTTTGTTATAACTTCCATAAGGTTTCATCATTTATATGGACCTTTTTTCAAAGGCACTCCCATGTAAACTCACCCTATGTGTTTTTTCACGCTAACTATTATATCATATTTTTCAAAAAAATCAAGCCTTTTTCACTAATTATTTTCACTAATTATTTTCACTAATTATTTTAATTAACACACCTTTCCAACAATTTTATTGGAACATTATCACTTGTATTAATTTCAGCCATTATCCCAATAGGAATTACCGTCTTATGTTCTATATGTCCAAAATTCTCTGATTTTATAATAGGTCCATCAAATTCATTTCCTATTGTATCTAATAAAATCTTTTCAATAGATATTCCACTTTCATGTGTATAATTTCCAAGCCAAATTCCTTTTACTTTTTTAAACACATCATTTTGCTTCATATAATATAGAAAATTACTTACTAATGCAGGCTCTGATTCAAACCCTAATTCTTCTAAGAATAAAATTTTATCAGTAAAATCTATATTATATTTGCCACATACTAGCCCTCTTGTTAATGATAGATTTCCTCCAATTAACTTTCCTTTTGCAGTTCCTGGCTTAATAATATCATATAGAATGTCTTCTGTTCCGATTTCTAAGCTTCCCTCTACGAATCGATTTAATGCTTGCTCTAGACTGTAATCAGTTTCATCTGTTGCTATAGTTTTAAAATTTGTCCCACTAAAAGTAACTAAACCTGTCTTTTCTGTAATTATATTAGTTATTGATGTTATATCACTAAAACCACAAATTATTTTTGGATTTTCCTTTATTTTTTCAAAATCAAGATATTCAAATGTAGAATTACTGTTTTCTCCGCCTTTTGCACACCAAATCATTTTTACTTCTTTGTCTTCAAACATACTGTTAATATCTTTTGCTTTTTCTTTTGCAGTAGCACTATATCCATTTGTATTTGAAAATATATTTTTTGAAAATTTTACTTTAAATCCTAAATTTTCAGCAATTTGTTTTGCATTATTTAATTCATCAATATTCTCGTTTATTATTGGGCTAGATGGTGCAACAACACCAATAATATCGCCTTTTTTTAATTTTTCTGGTATTATCATTTAAACCTCCTATTTTAAACCAATTATTGCTGTTCCTAATC
Source organism: uncultured Clostridia bacterium (assembly GCA_944387425.1). Taxonomy (GTDB): domain Bacteria; phylum Bacillota; class Clostridia; order TANB77; family CAG-508; genus CAG-269. The sequence continues at coordinate 5,742 of CALXEV010000014.1, read as the reverse complement.
CATATCCTTCTTTTTCTGCCCTGTATGAATGTATTTGGTCTGAATTGCAAACACTACAGATTCCACTATCTACAATATTTTCTTCTTTAAGTCCCGCTTCTTTTAACATTTCAATATTAATTCCAACAGTATCTATTGCCCATCTATCCTCTCCTGGTACAGGCTCTATAAAATGTTCAATTCCTTTTAAATTTTTAAATTCTTCATAATATGGCTCTTGAACATCTGCATGAACCTTAAAATGACATTGTCTTATACTTGGACAAATACAACAAATTAAATCTTGAGGTTTACAATCATACTCCTCTTTTAATTTATTTACAGTTTCTATTGAAATTCTTTGTAGTGTTCCTCTCCATCCAGAATGTACATTTGCAATAACTTTTTTATTTGGGTCAAAAAACATTAATAATATACAATCTGCATTTGTTGTAGATAATATTATATTTTTTTGTTCTGTTATTAATCCATCTGTATTTTCATATTGTGGATTTTCAAAATCAGGTTGTCCATTATTTTTATGCATAACTTTTTGTACATTTTTAGTATGTCTTTGTACAGGTTTTACACAATTAGTATAATCTGCCTCTATTGCACTACATAATGTTTTATAATCATTTAATGCTTTATGATATTTTTCATCTTCTAATTTTCCATTTGCTTTTGCTGTTCTATAATTTCTATCTAAACCAATCCCATAAGCATGTACTAAAATATCACTATATTCTAAAAGTTTTCTGAATTGTAAATATTCTATACCATCTTTTTTAACATGAATTATATTTTTATTTGATAAGTCTTTCATTTTTTATCTTCTCCAATATTTCTTCCTTGCTCTTTTTGTCAATATAATTATATTTATTTTCACAACCACCCATGTTAAATGAACAAATACTTTTATATTCACAATATCTACAAGGTGTTTTTTTAGATTTATAATATGGTTTCAAGTCAATTTTTCCGCTAAGAATCTCGTTTGAAATTTGTTTTATGATTTTATACATATATTTTTGTAAATCTTCAAACTGTTCCTTTGTTACTCCGCTTGTCTTTTTAGGACTTAAGTTTCCATCTTTGTCAATATATGCTGGCACTAGTTCAGAAGAACCCTTATCTAAGTTTTTGTCATGAAGTTTTACAACATTTACATCTGCTAGAATTAGTCCTTTCATTTTGAAATTTGCTCTAATTTTTTCTTCGATTTCTTCTTGACTTAATCTTCTGTCAGATTTAGCCATCTGTTCTAGTAAGTTAAAATATAATACACCAGCCGGCATTAAATCTTCTTCTCTACATGCTGCATCTAAATATGTTAGAAGTTGAATTTGTAATCCTGCATACACTTCATTTAAATCTATATTTTTTACTGATGATTTATAATCTATTATTCTTAAGTATTTTCCATCTTGTCCTTTTGCAATATCTATTCTGTCTATTTTCCCTATGATTTCAACTTTTTTTCCACTATCTAATGTAAGTTTTATTGGTTTATATTTTTTATTGTCTCCAAATTCCACTTCTGTTCCTAAGACTTCAAACCTACTATTTATTATTGTCTCTATTATGTATTTTAATGCTTTTTTTATTATTTTTTTCAATCTGATTACTAATGCTCTATATTTTGCTGTTGATGTAAATATATAATTTTTATTTTGATTAAGTTTTTCATCAACTATATTGTTGATTATTTCTGATAATTCTTCTTCTGTGATTTCATCTAACTTAATTTGTCTGTCTTTTATGTTTTCAAAAAATTCGTCAATTACCTCATGTATGAATGTACCTGTATCTAATGTTTGTATTTTTAGTTCTTCTCTTGGTTTTATTTTTAGTCCATATTGCAAGTAATATGAGAATGGGCAACTTCTATATCTTTCAAGTTTGGAGATACTTGTTGTTAATGTATTTCCATATAATCTATCTATATTTTTTTGTTCTATTTCTTCAGGTAAATTTGTATAATTCAAACCTTTTAATGCTTGTTGTAATTTTTGTTTCCACTTTTCTTCATTTTTGTAAAAATCATATATGTAATACCAGATTTGATCAATTTTTTCTTCTTCTTTTAATTTACTAATTTGTGTTAATAATTCTTGAAATGTTGTTTTTTTATTTAGTATTTCACTTTTGGTTTCTATTATGTCACTCTCTTCTTCTATTTCTGGATACATTTTCTTTATTTTATTTATTAGCATTGATGGTCTTAATGTTTTTCCTTGTATATCTGCTGATGAATAAAATAAGTATAATTTTTCTTCTGCTGTTGAAAATGCTTTATATATATTGAAATTATCTTCGTATAATCTTTCTATAGTTCCTTTTGCAAGTTCTATTCCATCTTGTTTTAAAATTTCTCTGTCTTGGTCATTTAAAAATCCCTCATCTTTATTGATGCTTGGAAATACTCCATCATTTAGACCTATTATAAATATAGCTTTTACTTTATGACTTCTTGACCTATCAACATCTCCCATAATCACTTGGTCTTGTGTTCCTGGAATTTTCGTTAAACCACTATTTTTTAATCCTACTTTTAGTATTTGACTGTATTTTTCAATAGTCATATTGTCATCTTTAAAGACAAGAACGATTTCATCTAATAAATCAATTATAATTTGTAAACTTGATTTATATTCATTACTTAAATCTATTTGTCCAATTTCTTCTAATTCCTTTGTTTTTTGCTCCATTTTCTCTGGTATTTTTTGTTCTATTAAAAATTCATAAATACTTTTTGAAATTCCTTGTGCTGTTTTGTCTTGAAATATTTTATCTTTTAATTCTAACAAAGGTGTTACAATTTCTTTTCTTATTTCTTCAAGTCTCTCTATTTCAGCTTTATCTTTTTCTACAGAATTTCCATAAGTAAATTCTTTTGTCCATTTATTTTGCTTAATTCCCCATTTCAAGCAATATTTTTCTAGTTTAAATATTTCATCTTCTTCTATATTTAAAAATCCTGTTTTAATATAATTAAATACAGCTCCATATGACCAGTTTTGAGTGAATATTTCAAAAATAGATAATAAATATTGAATTACAATGTTTTGGTTCAAATCTCTATTTTCATCTATAAATATTGGTATATCATATTGAGCAAATATTGCTCTTGCTAAGCTTGAATAGTTTTCTAAATTTTTTGTTATTATTGCTATATCTTTGTATCTGTATTTTTGGTCTCTTACTAGTTTTAATATATTTTTTGCTACTTGCTCTATTTCTGAATATTGATTTTTAGCTAAAAATAGTTTTATATTTTCTACTTTTTCATTATATTTATTGTATTTATTTTCATATAGATTTTGTTCTAAATATTTTAATTCCTTGTTTTTGAATCTATATGCATTGTCTAGTTTTACTTCTTCTATTTGTTGGTCTGCCTCTTTTGCTATTTCAAGTATTTTGTTTACAGTGTTTTGATTTGAATAAAATATATCTGTGTCAGGATTTTTTATATCATGTAGTTCATCTGTACAAATTGTTATTGTTACTTGTTTTGAAATTTTTAATAATTTTTTTATAATTTCATATTCTTGACTTGTAAATCCCGCAAATTCGTCTATATATATTAGACTGTCTTTGAACATTTCTGTTTTGTCTATGTTTTCTGCAAGTATTGTTAGCAAATCTGTTTCATCTATGTATTTTCCGTTTATTTGTTCTTCGAATTTTTCGTATATTGTACACATATCTTGTAGTTTGTTTTTTAAATATGTGTCTTGTTGTTTTTCTTTTTCACTTTTTAGCTGTTCTACTTTTATACCATGTTTTTTGAATTCTGTTATTGCGTTTTCAGCTATTTCTATGTTTTCATCTGTTTTGCCTAAAAATCTTAAATTATTTTTGACATTACTTAATATAGAGTATATTAACATTGCTTTTCCACATTTGCTTAAGTGTGTTTGATCTTTTCCGCCTATTTCGTTTATTACTCTATATGCCATTCTGCTTAGTGTTACTACTTCTGCATTTAATACTGCTTTTGTGTCTATTGCTTCCATCAGCTTTTTTTCCGCAGTGTATGAAAATTGCTCTGGTGTTATTATTAATATTTTGTTTTCTGTTTTTATTTTTTGAGCTATTTCTTTATAACAGTACTCACTTTTTCCTGTTCCTGCTCTTCCATATATTATTCTTAAACTCATTTTTCCTCCAATTGTGACATTTGGTGTCAGTTCTCTTTTGTCATTTTTACTATACTACATATTTGAGAAAATGACAAGAAATTCTTATCTATTTTTTAACTACGCTAAATCCAAAAATTGCAAAAAGAAGATTCTTCCTTTATGAAGTAATCTTCTTTTTATATAACATTATTTTTATACATCACCAAAAATGAATTTTATTAATCTAACCATTAAATCATAATCTTCTACATTATCATTTAAACCTATTGAATATTGGCAATGTATCCATGTTTTACGTGTTTCTTCATTTCTCCACTCTGCTATTACTGGAATATCTTTTATTGGATATACAGTTGATTTAACACCATCAACATATAATTCATTACTTTCAGGTGAATCATATGTTGCAGTAGCTAAGATTTTTGCTTCATCTATAAATTCAGTTAATACCATAAGTGAATCACTTGTAGATGGTGGTAAACCATTTCCTAGTACACTTTGTCCATAACTTGTTAAAGCTAACTGTTCACGAGTGCCTATAGGACTTGGTTCTTTTGCAGTAGCTTGAACTGTTTTCCCTAAAGATTTTGCTATATCTAGTTTTTGGAACCTAGTGGAGTCATTTCCTATTGTTAACAAATTATATTTCTTTGCTAATTCATTTGCTATTTCTGGTACTTCCCATACTGCATTTTGTAATACAATTACTTCATATTCATAGTTATTTACTACTAAATCTTGCAGAGTTTGTGTTGCTTCATCACCGATTACAGTTGTTATTTTCATTTCCGGATATGCGTCATTAAAATATTCTTTCATATGAGGTACTATAACATTATGCCAATTTTCTACATAAGTTCCTGTTGCACTTGTCATTGCAATTAGTGCTTCTTTGATTTTGCCCCACACAGCATACAGCCTTGTATCAGCATTAAATGCTACAGTTTCGCCAGGCTTATAATCTATGTTACCATTTCGCGATGTTGACCAGCCTTTGAAAACATATCCATCTCTTGTTGGTTCTACTGTACTTATTGTAATACTTTCATCTGAATATGCCTTTTGTGCTTCTGGTGCTCCTGTTCCTCCATTTGCGTCATATGTGACTGTAATTTCTATTTGAGTATATTTTTTCACTAAAGTTTCTATATTAATAGTCTCTTCTTGTTTTCCCATTTTATAATCTACCTGAACAGAAATAATTTTTATAACATCCGCATATGTTGAATTATCTACACTTACAGTTACTGTATATCCGTTTGGTACTTCTATCTTATCTGATATCAAATTATTTATATCTTCTAAATCCATTCCTTCTGTTAATTTGTCAAATTCAAGAATTTTCATTGTTTCTATTGTTTTTATCGCTATGCTTGTTGCTTCTGTTTTTCTTTCTATTCTTTTACTAGTTACTGTTAAATTATAAAACATTGAAGTAATTACTGTTACAAATACCATTAGTATTACTACCGATATTGCTATATCTACTCCTGTAAAACCTTTTTCGTTTTTCATTTGTTCTACTTCCTTTCTTTAATTTATATACTTAAAGACATTTTTACAAGAAAATAATACCATTATTTAATTGAAAAATCAATAATTTAATAAAAATGTT
>CALXEV010000013.1 GCA_944387425.1 uncultured Clostridia bacterium | reverse complement strand
TTACTGAAATAATATCCTAAAGCTAGATATGGAGGGGCAACTTATTAATGATACTGGTACTATTGGGAACACAAAACAATAGCTTTCACAGATTGTTGGAAGAAGTAGAAAAAAACATAGAAAATGGTACAATAAAAGAAGAAGTTATAGCTCAAAAAGGATATACAAAATTTGAGAGTAATAAAATTAAACTTTTTGATGAAGTACCATTAGATGAAATGAAAAAACTAATTAATCAAGCTAATATAATAATAACACATGGCGGTGTTGGTTCAATAATAACAGCTATAACAAAAGGAAAAAAGGTAATAGCAGTACCACGTTTAAAAAAATACAAAGAACATGTAAATGATCATCAAACGGAAATAGTTGAGGCATTTAATAGAGAGAGCTATATAATAGGAATACAGGATGTAAGTGAATTAGGAGATGCATTAACAAGAATAAAAGAATTCACTCCGAAAAAGTATGAAAAAAATACTGGTAATATTATAAAAATAATTGAAGATTTTATCGAAAAAAATTGATTTTATATGATGGGTAATAAAATAAAAACTCCTTAAGTTATATACTTAAAGAAAAAATATCAAAAAAATAATAACATTAATCAATAATAAAATCAATAGATTTAGAAAAATTATTAATTTAATTAGAAAAAATATTTGTAATTATATAAAAAAGTTATTTATAAAAAAGCTCAAAATTAAATAGTTTTGAGCTTTTTTTCTTTTCTTTAAGTATATAACTAAAAGAAAATAGTATAGTCAAGTGTATCATAAATATACAAAAAGAGAGTATAATAAAAATATGCAAGAAGAGAATATAATTCATAAGAGGAGGAAGAACAAAATGAAAACAAAAGAAATTAAAAGGAGAGGAACAAGAGGAATAACACTAATAGCATTAGTAGTAACAATAGTAGTATTATTAATATTAGCAGGAACAGCAATAGCAATGTTAACAGGAGACAGTGGAATAATGACAAATGCACAAAAAGCAAAAATGTCAACAGAATTAGCAGGATATAAAGAAGAAGTAGAATTATATAAAGCAGAAAAATATATGGAAAATATCGAATTTGAAGAAACATCTTTAACAGCAGGAAAAGAAAATTTATATTATAATACACAAGAAAGTGGAGAAACAGGAAATATAAAAACAATAATACCAGATATAAGTGATGTATATATAGAAAAACTAGAAGTAATAAAAGGAAAATTATTAATAAACACCAAAGAAAAAGATGAAATAAAAATAGCACAAGAAATAGGAATAGAAGTAAATCCATATGATATAACAGAAGATGGAGTACTAGTTTCATCAGATGGAAACTTATTATTAATGGATGAAGAAACAGGAAGTTTAACAATACCAGAAACAGTAACAGCAATAGGAGAAGGAGCATTTACAAATTTAGAAGGATTAAAAACAATAATAATACCAAGTACAGTAAAAAGAATAGAGAAAAATGCATTCAGGTATAATAAAACATTAGAAAATGTGATAATACAAGAAAAAGAAGGAGAAGGACTAGAATATATAGGACCGGGTGCTTTTTATGGATGTAGTAATTTAAAGACAATAAATTTACCAGATACTATAACAACAATAGAAAGTGAATGTTTTAGAGGATGTACTCAATTAAGCAATATAAAATTACCAGCCAATTTAACAGTATTGACTGCACATTCATTTATGGAAACAGGTTTAAAAACAATAGAATTGCCTCAAAACTTAAAACGTTTAGACGGCTCATGCTTAATGGGTACAGCTCTAAGCAAAATAAAGTTACCACCTAATTTAAGTAGTATAGGAGGTGCAGCATTAGCAATACCAACTTTACAAGAAATAGACACATCTGAAAGCAATTATTTTGAATATAAAAATGGAGTATTATATACAAAAGACTTCAAAACATTAATAACAGCTGTTTCTAATGTAACAAATATAACAATGGAAAATAAAGTAGAAACGATAAGAGGATATGCTTTTACATTTTGCAATAAATTATCAACTATACATCTAACAGAAAATGTACAAAACATAGGGGAAGGAGTATTTCAAAATACTAATTTAAAAGGAATAACAGTAGATCCAAATAATGATTATTATATGTCAGATGAAAAGAATAATTTATATAGTAAAGATGGAACAATACTATATAGATTATTTGACACAGGGAATGTAACAATAAGAGATGGAGTAAAGAACATAAAATTAGGAGCATTAAGAAGTGGGATAAAATCTATTATATTACCAGAAAGTTATGTAGGAGATACAACTATTGGTTGGAATATTTTTCCGGCAATAGAATATTTATATTTACCTAAAAATGTTAATAGCTTTTATAAATCAACATATTTTAGTGTAAGAACTATAGAGGTAAGTAAAGATAATCCATATTTGCAATCAATAAATAATGAATATATATTAAGTAAAGATGGAACAGAATTATATTGGGTAAAAAGTGATTTAACAGAAGTTAATATACCAGAAAGTGTTGAAACAATAAAATCGAATGCATTATTGTATGTGAAATCACAAGAAATAGAATTACCTAAAAAAGTAAAAAAGATAGAAAATAGTATTTTACAATATGCAAGTACAAAAAAAATAACAATAGAATCTCAAATAAGCGAAATTAGTGCAAGTGCTTTTTCAGATGCAAATAATTTATCAGAAGTAATAATACACAAGAAAAATGATGGGACATTAACAGGATCACCATGGGGATGTCCATATGGAGATAAAGCAATTAAATGGGATAATTAAAAAATAAAAAAATCCTCGCAAGGGGATTTTTTTGTTTGAAAACTGTCGTTAATTATTTAAATTAAAGAAAAAATTGTACATTTATAATATCAATAAAACATTAAAAAATCAATATTTTTTGATACAAAATGTAAAAAAATTTTTTGACTAAAATAATAATAGAAAAACCTTAAAATACTAAGATTAATATAATTTTAGTATTTTATTTTTTCTTTAATTTAAATAATTAATGAATAACAAAAGAAATAGGAGGAACAAAGGATGTATTTAGAAAAAAGCAGAAGTAAAAATTTGAGTAAGCAAAAAGGAATAACACTAATAGCATTAGTGGTAACAATAGTAGTGTTATTAATCTTAGCAGGAACAGCAATAGCAATGCTAACAGGAGATGATGGAATAATAAAAAATGCACAATTAGGAAAAGAAGATAATGATAAAGGAAGAGAAAAAGAAATAGTAACATTAGCAGTAGGAAGTGCATTATCAGAAGAAGAAGGATATGAGATAAAAAGAGAGCATTTGAATACAGCGTTAGCAAACCACATAGGAACAGAAGGAGAAGATTATACATTATCAGATACAGAACCATACATTGTAACATATTTAGATAGTGGAAGAAGCTATGTAATAGATGAAAAGGGAAAAGTAAGTGAATATGTAGACATATCAGAATATGTACAAGTAGGACAATATGTAAATTATAATCCAACAGTAAAAGACTTAAGCGGAACACCTGTAGAATCAAATAAATTAAAATACACATCACCAAAAGGAGACGGACAAACCCATGGAAATGGAAGTGCACCACAAACATTTACAGCAACAGCCACAGGAACAAGATGGAAAGTGCTTAGCATAGAAAATGGAACAGTAACATTAATATCAGAAGATGTAATAAATACAGATTCAGGAGGAAACTTCGTATTAAGAGGAGCTCCAGGATATTTGTATGCAGAACAAGAACTAAATGAAGTATGTAAAATATATGGTTATGGATATGGAGCAGACAAAAGCCAAGTAACAACATATAGTTATGGAGGACCAAAAGACGGAGAATTAACAGGACAAATAACAGGCTCAGGAGCACGAAGTATAAGAGTAGAAGATATAAATAAATATGCAGGAATAACAGAAGATGAAAATGGAATTCCAAGATTTAGCGATGGAACAGCAGTATCTAGTAGCTATGGAAATACAAGAGATCCACAAACAAAAACATATTATCCAACAATAAATACCCCAAACGGAAAATCAAAAACAAGATTAATAGGATTAAAAGAAAATGGATATGATTATTCTTCTGATAAAATAACAAATCAAATAATTCAAGATATGTTATTTACTGGAAACAAATATTGGCTAGCCTCTCGCTGTGTCCGTACCAATTTTAACGATGCTATATTCGATGTGCGCATTGTGTCTACTAGCCTCGTGGGCGTGGGCACCTTGTGCTTCGGCCGTCTGGGGGACTTCAACGAGTACACTCAGAGTAATTACACTGTCCGCCCTTTAGTTTCTCTAAAGTCTGAAGTCATAGACATAGATGCAGGATATGATGAAACAACTGGATGGAAATTAAAGTAGAAAACTAGAATATAAAGCATTGCCAAGCGGGCCTCGTGTCCGCTAGGCAAAAAATTCACAAAAAATTTACAATATATAAAAAATCGAAGAAAAGAGGAGAAAAACAACAAAAAAACTAAAAATAAAACTCTTTTCTTTGATTTTTTTGTTTAATAAGTATTGCAAAAAAAAGCTATTATTGGTATGATAAATTAGAATGAAAATAATGAAGGAAAAGGATAAAAAATGATAGAGTTTAAAAACGTAAGCAAAAAATATGAAACAGGAACAGAAGCTGTTAAAAATGCGAGTTTTAAAATAGAAAAAGGTGAATTTGCTTTCTTAGTAGGTTCATCTGGAAGTGGTAAATCAACACTTATAAAATTAATTTTAAAAGAAGAAGAACCAACCTCAGGAAATATAATAATAAATGGGAAAGACACAACATTTTTAAAACGTAATAGAGTTCCATATTTACGTAGAAGTATGGGAGTAGTATTTCAAGACTTTAGACTATTACCAGATAAAACTGTATATGAAAATGTTGCATTTGCAATGTATATTGTAAAAGCAACACCTAGACATATACGTAGACAAGTACCAATGGTATTATCATTAGTCGGACTAAGTGGAAAAGCTAAAATGTATCCAAACGAATTATCAGGTGGTGAACAACAAAGAGTTGCATTAGCCAGAGCACTTGTTAATAATCCATCAATGATTATTGCAGATGAGCCAACAGGAAACCTAGACCCTGACACAGCTTGGGATATAATGAATTTATTAAATGAAATAAACATGAGAGGAACAACAGTTGTAGTAGCAACACACGCCAAAGACATAGTAGACCAAATGAGAAAAAGAGTTATACATATAAATAAAGGCGTAATAGTAAAAGATGATAAAAAAGGTGGGTACGATTGTGAGATTTAATGTAATGAGTTATTTAATTGGTGAAGGATTTAGGAATGTCTTTAAAAACAAAAAATCAACAATGTCATCATTAATGATAATGTGTGCAACAATGCTAGTATTTGGGCTATTTTTTGTAATAGGTGAAAACATAAATCAATTTGTCAAAGAAGTTGCAGATGCTCAAGGAATAAGGGTATTTGTAAAAACTGATGCTACTGAAAGTGAAGTAGAAGAAGTTGGTAGAGAAATACTTGGGGTAGAAGGAGTTAGAACTGCAGAATATATTTCTAAAGAAGAAGGTTTAGAATCAATGAGAGAAACATTAGGAGATGATATTGTTGCAGGATACACAGATAGAGTAGATATCTTACCAGCAGCTTATGAAGTAACTTTAACAGATTTGGAACTAAATGAACAAGTACAAGAAAACATATTACAAATTCCAAATGTAGATAGTATAGAATCAAGTAATAAAGTAATATCACAAGTAATAAGACTTGCCAAAGGAGTAAGAGTAATAACTGGAGCAATATTGATATTATTAGTAATAATATCAATTGCAATAATATCAAATACAATAAAATTAACTGTACATGCTAGAAGAAGAGAAATCTCAATAATGAAATATGTAGGTGCTACAAATAGTTTTATAAGATGGCCATTTTTAGTAGAAGGTGTACTTATAGGAGTTGCAGCAGGGATACTATCTGTTGCAATAATAGGAGTTGCATATACATATATTGCAGGAAAATTATCTGGAGCAGTATTTTTAGAAATGGCAAACTGGAAATTAATTGAATTCAAAGACATGTTTAATTTGATTTTAACCGTATATTTAGCATTAGGAATTGGAATAGGAATGGTTGGAAGTGGTATTTCAATGAGAAAGTATTTGGATGTTTAAATAACATTAAGAAAGGAAAGGAAGCATTATGCACAAAATAATAGCTATAACTTCAATAGTATTAATAGTATGTGTTATATGCACTTGTGTATATGCAAAAGATATCACTGAATTACAAAATGAATCTAATGAATTAACTCAAAATTTAAATGAATCAAATAACAGACTACAAGCAGTACAAGAACAATTATCTGAACATATGCAAAAATTACAAGAACTAGATAATAAAATGGCTGAGGCACAAAATGAACTAGAACAAATTAATATACAAGTTGAAGATGTAATGAAACAAATAGAAGAAAATGAAACTAAATTAGAACAAGCTCAAAAAGAATATGATGATTTGCAACAAATTCTAGATGATAGAATTCTTACAATGTATAAAGCACCTAAATTACAGTTCTTAGAAGTTTTATTATCTTCTACGAGTGTTACGGATTTTTTATCAAACTATTATGGCATGAAAGAACTAATGGAATATGATAAAAAATTACTAGAAGATGTAAAAACAAGAAAAGCAGAAATAGAAACAACAAAAAAGATACTAGAAGAAAAAAAGAAGCAAGCAGTTGAAGCAAAACAATCACAACAGAAAAAAACACAAGTTATAACAAATACAAAAACAATGAGAGAGTATTATATTAGTCAACTCTCAGAACAAGAAAGAGAATTACAAACAAAAATTGATGAATATAATACACAAGTGGCAGAAATAGAAGCAGAAATAAAACTATTAGCATTAAACAGTATTAGCGAAGATTACATTGGTGGAGCTCTAACATGGCCAGTACCAGGATATACATCACTTACATCATTATATGGTATGAGAGTACATCCAATAACAGGTGCATACAAACTACATACAGGCATAGACATTAGTGCACCACTTAATACGAGCTTTGTAGCAGCTGCAAACGGAATTGTTTCAAAAGCTACATTTAATACAGCTTATGGAAACATGGTTATAATAGACCATGGGGGCGGAGTTCAGACACTATATGCACATGGTAATGAAATATTAGTACAAGTAGGACAAACAGTATCTGCTGGAACAGAAGTATTAAAAGTAGGTTCTACAGGATATTCAACAGGACCACATGCACATTTTGAAATCAGAATAAATGGACAGACCGTAAACCCACTAGATTATTTACTAACAAACAGTACAGAAATTGAAGATAATGCAGAAAATAATGGCGAAGAAAGTAATACAGAAGATAATAGCCAGGAAACAAATATGTCTACAAATTAAAAATACAAGTGAAAGGAAGAAAAATTATGAAAAAAACATTATCTATGATTTTAGGAGTTTTAATTACAATAGTTTTACTCATGAATCATGTCGAAGTACTAGCAAAATCAGCTGAACAAGAAGAACTAGAAAATGAAAAATCAAAAGTAGATTCTCAAATTAAAGAAGCACAAGAAAAACAAGAACAGCTTGAAGCAGAAAAATCTGAAACAATGAAAACAGTAGAAAGTTTAATTACACAGATATCTAGTGTTCAAAAAGAAGTTGATGAACTAGAAAGTAAAATATCTGACCTTCAAACTGAAATATCATCAAGAGAAAGAGACATAGAACAGAAAGAAGAAGAATATAATGAACAAGAAAAACTTTTAGATGCTAGAATAGTAGCATTATATAAATCTGGAGATACTTCTTATCTTGATGTATTATTAACATCTTCAAGTATAACAGACTTTTTAGCAAAATATTATATGGCAGAAGAATTGATAAATTATGATAAAGAACTAATGCAATCAATAAAACAACAAAAAGCAGATATCGAAACAGAAAAAACTCAATTAGAGGCAGATAAAAAAGAATTAGATACATCATTAGCACAAACTGAGCAAAAAAAGACATCTTTAAAAAGCTTAAAAAATGAAAAAGAAGATTATGTAGCTCAACTTACTGCAGAGGAAAAAGAAGTTCAAGAAGAGATAGAAGAATTAGAAGAAGAAAATAGAAAAATTGCAAATGAAATAAAAGAAGCACAAATTAGATATCAAAAACAATTAGAAGAATTAAAAAACAACTCTGGTTCATCTAGTAGTCAAAGTGGTTCTGGATATTTCATAAGACCTGTTTCAAGTGGACCAATTACTGCAACAGCATATTATTCAAGTGGTAAATTTCATGGTGCTGTTGATTATGGAGTATCAGTAGGAACACCTGTTAAAGCGGCAGCAGATGGAGTTGTAATGACTACAAAAAATTTATCAAGTAGCTATGGTACATATGTTGTTATACAACATGCAAATGGATTACAAACATATTATGCACATGGAAAAAGTGGCTCTATATCAGTAGAACCAGGTGAAATAGTTAAACAAGGGCAACAAATTATGCTTAGTGGAAATACAGGAAATTCTTCTGGACCACATTTACACTTTGAAGTAAGAAAATCACCTTATAATTATAGTTATAGTGCAAAAGCTTATGGACAAGATTCGAGAGTAGATCCATTACAATACTTATAATAATTTTAGATAGAAAGGCAAGAGAAAAATGGAAGAAGATAAATATATTAAAAGACAAAAAGTCTATAAAATAATAATGTTGATAGTTCTTACTGCATTTATTACGTTTTTAGTAACATCAACTTATATATTAAATCATATTGAAGGAACAAATGGTAATTCAGTATTATCTTCATTAATATCAAATTCTGATGATGATGAACTAACAAAAACATTAAAAGGAATAGAAAGCATAATTGATAAATATTATCTTAAAGATGTAGACGAACAAAAAGCAATAGATGGAGCTATTCAAGGTTATATTGAGGCTCTAGGAGATGAATATACAGAATATATTCCTGCAGATGAAATGAAAGAATATACTCAAGATATAATGGGAAATTTTGTGGGAATAGGAATATACATGATTCAAAATACAGAAGAAAATACTATTGAAGTATTATCACCAATAAAAGATAGTCCTGCAGAAAAAGCAGGTATATTGGCTGGAGATATAATAGTAGGGGTTGACGGAGTTAATTATACTGGAGATGAAATAGATACAGTTGCTAACAATATCAAAGGTGAAGAAGGAACAACAGTAAAAATAGAAATAAGAAGAGGAGAAGAAAACCTAACATTTGATATAGAAAGAGCAAAAGTAATAACAAATCCAGTACTTTCTGAAAAATTAGAAAATAATATTGGATATCTTCAAATTACAAGTTTTGATGAAGGAACAGCTGAAGATTTTAAAAATAAATTTAACAGCTTAAAAGATCAAGAAATAACATCTTTAATTATAGATTTAAGAAATAATGGCGGTGGAATAGTCGAAGAAGCTTTACAAATAATCGATTATATAGTTCCAAAAGGACAAGAAATACTAATAACAGTAGATAAAGATCAAAAAGAAGAAATTGAAAAATCTAAAGATGATGTATTAATTGATATGCCTATAGTAGTTTTAGTTAATGAATACAGTGCTAGTGCATCAGAAATAGTTGCAGGGGCATTAAAAGATTTAAATGAAGCAACATTAGTTGGAAAAACTACATATGGAAAAGGAGTAATCCAACAATTATTATCACTTAGCAATGGTGCAGGTTTAAAAGTAACAGTTGAAGAATATTATACTCCAAATAGAACAAAAATTGATGGGGTAGGAATTAAACCAAATGAAGAAGTTAACTTACCAGAAACAGTTACAAGTCCACTAACAGTTACTAGAGAGCAGGATACACAACTTCAAAAAGCTATAGAAATTTTGAAATAATCTCAATATAAAAATAAGAGGAGCTTTTAATATGAAACTAAACTTAGCAAATAAATTAACATTGTTCAGAATAGTATTAGTACCAATTATGGTACTAATACCTTATTTAAACTTGAAAGGTGATTTTTTTGGATTGCCATATACATTTTTTTTCATGGAGATAGTATTTATTGTAGCATCAATAACAGATAAATTAGACGGATATATAGCTCGTTCTAAAAATCAAGTTACTACATTTGGAAAATTTCTTGATCCATTAGCAGATAAGATACTTGTATTAACAGCATTAGTATTGTTAGTAGAGTTAAAGAAAATTCCAGCATGGATACCAGTAATAGTATTAGCTAGAGAATTTTTAGTATCTGGATATAGATTAATAGCAGTAGAAAAAGGTGGAAAAGTAATTGCTGCTTCTATTTGGGGAAAACTAAAAACAGCTACACAAATGGTTGCAATTATACTTATAATGTTTGATCCAAACTCATTTGGAGATTGCTTCAAATGCATACTTGAAGGGGCTGAATTTGGACTTAATTTAATATCTACAACATTATTAATACTATCAGTAATAGCAACAATCTTTTCTGGAATTGATTATCTAAAAAATGGAAAAGAATTATTAAAAGATTAAAAAATACTTGACAAAATAAAAAAAAAAGAGTAATATACTAATTGCAATTGCTAAAGCAAAAGAAGCGACCATAAAGTCGCTCTTTATTTTAATTACAAGGAGGAAGCAATTATGGAGGAAAAAGAAGTAATATTAACACAAGAAGGATTTGACAACATTGAAAAAGAATTAGAATATTTAAGAACTGAAAAAAGAGCTGAAATAGCAGAAAGAATAAAAATAGCATTAGGATTTGGTGATTTGTCTGAAAATTCAGAATATGACGAAGCAAAAACTGCACAAGCAGAAAATGAAGCAAAAATAGCAGAGCTAGAAAACAAAGTAAGATATGCAAAAATTATAGATGAAAAAGATATAGACACTAAAACTGTTCAAATTGGTAGCACAGTAAAATTATATGATGTTGAATTTGATGAAGAAGTGGAATATACAATAGTTGGTTCAACAGAAGTAAATCTAGCAGAAAATAGAATATCAAATGAATCTCCAATAGGAAGTGCATTATTAGGAGCCAAAAAAGGTCAAACAGTAGAAGTAAATGCACCAGCAGGAGTTATTCAATACAAAATCATCTCTATAAAAAAATAAAAATTAAAAAATGTCAAAAATTTGTTTGACATTTTTTTTCGTTTATGTTATTATGTGAGCAGAGGAGTGATTTAAATGGGAACAAGAGCAGAAACCACTAAAAAAGAGAAAGCAATATTAAAATTCATAGAAGAACAAGTACTAGAAAAAGGATATCCACCATCTGTAAGAGAAATTGGAAAAGCTGTTGGATTAAGCTCAACAGCGACGGTACACGCATATTTAGAAAAACTAGAAAAACAAGGCTTTATAAAAAAAGAAGATAAAAAAGGAAGAACTCTAAAAATAATTAAAGGAAGCAATGGAGACCCATATGTAAAATCAACAAAAAATTTCTATACACAAAAGGAACTAGTAGATGTACCAATAATAGGAAAAATAACAGCAGGGCAACCTATATTAGCAGTTGAAAACATAACAGACACATTTCCAATACCAATCGACTTTGTTGGAAATAGTGAAAGTTTCATGCTAACTGTAAGAGGAGAAAGTATGATAGAAGCTGGAATACTTGATGGAGATTATATATTAGTAAAAAGACAAGAAGATGCACATAATGGTGAAATTGTTGTAGCTTTAATTGGAGATGAAGCAACAGTAAAAACATTTTATAAAGAGAAAAATTATATTAGGCTTCAACCAGAAAATCATACAATGGATCCAATAATTGTTCCTGATTGCAAAATCTTAGGTAAAGTTGCTGGTGTATTTAGAAAAATGTAAAAAAATAAAAATTAATGTAAAATAGCAAGAAAAAATCTTGCTATTTTATTACCTATATACTATAATAAATATGTAAAAATCATAAACAAGGAGAACAACAAATGAGAGAAAAAAAGCAGAAAAATATGAAAAAAGATAGTATTTTAAAGAGAATTATAGTTGTATTAATATTGTTATTAATCTCAATATTTGTTTTAATAAAAGCAGAAAATTATTTAAGAGAAAGCACAAGTGACCAGATTAATCTTATAATTAATAACAGAAATGTAACATCAAGATTAAAAAATAATATTTTTATAGAGAACGGCACAGTATATCTTTCAATGGATGATATAGAAAACTTTTTTGATAAATACATATACATTGAAGATGAAATTAATGAAATAGTAACCACATATGATAAAAAGATAGCAAGTATTGGCTTTGAAGCAAATAAATTAACATTAAATGGTTCAACAAAAAAGATATATGCACATGCTATAACAAGAGATGATATTATATATCTACCTATTTCAGAAATGTTAGATGTATATAACATTGAATTAGACAATATAGAAGAAGAAAAAATAGTAACAATAGATTCATTGAATAAAGAACAAATTAAAGCATATGTTGAATCAAATCTTTCTGTAAAATGGAAAGAAGACTTTTTCTCAAAAACTGTTGACAAAGTATCTAAAGGAGATATTGTAATAGAAATATCTAAAGAAGATAATGGATGGTCAAAAATTAGAACAGAAAATGGTAAGATTGGTTATGTAAAAACTAATAAACTAACTAATTATACACAAGTAAGAGAAAATTGGGAAACAGAAAAGCAAATCACAGGTAAAGTAAATATGTTTTGGGATTATTTTTCAAAATATGTTAAACCTACAGATAGAACAGGTCAAACAATTGATGGAGTGAATGTTGTATCACCATCATTTTTCTACATTGATGAAGATGGAGAACTTCAAGAAAATGTAGGGCAAGCTGGAATAAATTATATTGAATGGGCACATTCAAATGGTTATAAAGTATGGCCTATAATATCAAATGCTGATGCAGGAATAGATGTAACATCATCAATTTTAAATAGTTACACTAAAAGACAAGAATTAATAGAAAAGATAGTTGAAAAATGCGCATTATATGAAATTGATGGTATAAATGTAGATTTTGAAAATATATATGAAGCAGATAAAGATAAATTTTCAAGATTTGTAATTGAATTAGTACCACGCATGCAAGAATTAGGAATTGTAACTTCAGTTGATGTAACAGCACCAGATGGAGCTCCAAACTGGTCAATGTGTTATGATAGAAATATTATCGGAGATGTAGCAGATTATTTAGTATTTATGGCATATGATCAATATGGTACATCAAGTACAGAACCAGGCACAACAGCTGGACTTAACTGGGTTGAAACAAGTTTAAAGAAAATTATTGAATATGATGCTGTTGATCCGGAAAAAATTATACTTGGAATACCATTTTATACTAGACAATGGACAATAGGACAAGATGGAACAATCAAAGATAGAGGCGTTGTAAGTATGATAAACATTAAAATTCCTAATAATGTTGAAAAACAATGGGATGACACATTAAAACAAAATTATATTGAATATACTTCAGGAAGAAATACAATAAAAATGTGGATTGAAGATGGAGAATCTATTAAAGCAAAAGTTTCTCTAGTTACTAAATATAACTTAGCTGGAACATCTGGATGGAGAAAAGACATGGAAACATCTAATGTATGGTCAATAATAAAAGAAGAACTTTCAAAAGAAAGTACCGGACAAACAGAAGAATAATTTAATATATAGAAAAAGCCTCTAAGACAATGTCTTAGGGGTTTAGTATTATTTAGATCTTTATAAAAAACATAAACAAACATTGACAAGCATACAATTTGAATGAGGTGGTATGATGCAGAAACTTTATATAGAAAAAATAAATAATACTAAATTATTTAGTCGAAAAATAAAAATGGAGCAAGATAATCTAAAAATAAGTTACAATTTAGAAAAAGAAAAAAATATAAGAAAGTTAATAAATAAGTTGTTACAAAATAATATTGAAGGAGTTGTAATCAGTAAAGAATTGTATAAAAATGAAAAATTATTAAATTATTTAAACTCTAATAATATTAGGATATTTGATGGAAAATGGTTAATCAAATATTTATCAATTGAAATTTTAGATTACATAATTCAGAAAAAGAACTTAAACAAAGTTGAACTAGAAATAGCAATAACGACAAATGAAATAACAGAACTAGGTATAGAATTAATAAAAAAATTATCAAAACAATATAAAAGAATAACTGTTGTAACATCACACATTGACAAACTAAGAAAAATAGAAAAAGAAATATATGAAAAAGAAGGAATATTAATACTCGTATCAAATAATCAAAAAAAGAGCCTTTTAAAACCTGCTATAATTTTGAATTTAGACTTTAATAAAGTTGTATTAAATAAATATAAAATAAACGAAAATTCTATAATTATTAATTTAGAAGGAGATATGAAAATCGAAAATAAAAGATTTAATGGAATATGTATAAATGATTATGATATTGAAACAGGTAGAGAAGAAATAATATGGAGAGAAAATATAAAAGCTTTTAGAACTAAGGATTTAATAGAAGCAAATTATTATTGTAAAGATACCTTTGGTAATATACATAATAAGTTAAGAAAAAGTAAATTATTTATAAAAGAATTATACGGAAACAATGGAATTATTGAGTTTTAAGCTCATTATTGTGAACAAAATATGAATAATTTCTTAAAAACCTTTTCTTTTTTTAAAAAATATAATATAATGTTGTTGTTATATAAGATATAAAAAATTAAGTATCTCGTAAAAGGAGAATTAAAAATGGAAGAAAAAAAGAAGAAAATAAATTCAAAAAATAGTAACAAGTCAAAAGAAACTAAAACAAATAAAAATAAAAAAGTAAAAAATGAAAACAAAGATATTAAAGCAAAAAGTAAGGACACGAAACTAAAATTTAAACACAAACATCCAAAATTATCGATTGCATTAAAAATAATGTTAATATTATTCTTAATACTATGTGTAGTTGGAGCAGGTGTTGTAATAGGTTTAATATATGGTCTATGGGGAGACGACTTTAAGATTGATATATCAGAATTAATAATGTCAGAGAATTCTATAATAGTTGATACAGACGGAAATACTATTGCAGAATTAAATGGAGACGAAAATAGAAAAATCATTACATTAGAAGAAATGTCACCATATCTACCAAAAGCATATATTGCAATAGAAGACGAAAGATTTGAAAAACATCATGGTGTAGACTTTAAGAGAACAGCAGCAGCAATCCTTTCATTTGTTACACATGGAGGAGAATCAACAGCAGGTGGAGGAAGTACAATAACACAACAATTAGTTAAAAATATAACTCAGGATAAGGAAAGCACAGGTATTGAGGGTGTAATGAGGAAAGTAAAAGAATGGGTAAAGGCATATCAAATAGAGAAAGTAATGTCCAAAGACCAAATTCTTGAATTATACCTAAATCTAATATATGTTGGACAAAATGGTGGAAAAGAAAATCATGGAGTTGAAATAGCAGCAGAATATTATTTTAATAAAACAGCAAAAGATTTAAGTATTGCACAATGTGCATTTTTAGCAGGAATAAACCATTCACCAAATAGATATAATCCATATTCAGGAAATGATGTAACAGAAAGAATAGCAAATAGAACTAAAACAGTTCTAAATCAAATGAAAGAACAAGGTTATATTAATGATGAAGAATATAATACAGCAGTAGCTGAAGTTGATGCAGGATTCAAATTTGAAAATGGTGCAAAAGGAAATGTATATTCATCACATACTGATGCATTAATAAATCAATTAATCGCTCAAATTATGGAAGAAAAACAAATTTCTCAAAGTGCTGCAGAAACTTATTTACAAAGTAGTGGATTAAAAATATACTCAACACAAGTATCATCAATACAATCAATAATGGAAGAAGAAGCAAAAGATGATTTTTATGTATTAACATCAAAAACAAGTGGTCAAACAGCACAAGGTGCTATGGTTTTAATCGAACCATCTACAGGTAAAGTAGTAGGATGCATTGGACAATTAGGAGAAAAAACTACTTCAAGAGGCCAAAATAGAGCAACACAAAGTTTAAGATCTCCTGGTTCATCATTCAAACCATTAGCAGATTTAGTTCCAGGAATTGAAGAAGGAATAGTTACACCAGCGACAATTTATGCAGACTTAGCAACTGTATTTAATGAAGGAACAGTCGCAGAATATAAACCAAAAAATTACAATGGATTTAAAGGTATAATGTCTTTAAGAAGAGCTGTTACAACATCGCAAAATATTCCATTTGTAAAAATCATGAATGAATTAGGAACAGCAAAAAGTATAGAATATTTAAAAAAGATGGGAATCTCTACATTGGATGAAGGAAAAGATGTTGGTTTATCATTAGCAATAGGAGGATTAACAAATGGAATTAGTCCATTAGAAATGGCTGGAGCATATGCAGCAATAGCTAACAATGGAAATTATATAGAACCTACATTTTACACAAAAGTTGAAGATACAGATGGAAAAGTTGTTATGGAACCTAATCAAAAAACAGAAAAAGTATGTTCAGAAGAAACAGCTTATGTGGTTAAAGATTTATTAAAATCAGTTGTAAAAGATTCAGGTGGTACAGCAACATATTGTGCTATATCTGGAATAGATGTTGCAGCAAAAACAGGTACATCAAATGATGACAAAGATAGATGGTTATGCGGATTTTCAAACTACTATGCAGGAGCAGCTTGGTATGGATATGATACACCAGAAGAAGTAAATACTGGAGGAAAAAGAAATCCAGCAGGTCAATTGTTCTCTCAAGTAATGAAAAAAGTTCATACTGGATTAGAAGGATCAACATTCACACAACCTGCAAATGTTGTATCAGCTACAGTTTGCAGAACAAGTGGTAGACTTGCTACAGATAAATGTACAGACAAATATACAGAAATATTTGTAAAAGGGCATTTACCAGAAACATGTGATGCACATCAAAATCAATTTGTAGTATGTACCGCATCTGGAAAATTAGCTAATGAATTTTGTCCTGCTTCAACAAGAATGACAAAATCAAGTAACTATGTAGTTGAAAAAGAAAGGTTAGGTTTATGGAACACAAGTGGAATTGCTTCAACTATGGAAACTGCTCCAACAGAATATTGTACAATACACACAAAACCAGAAGAACCTGAAGTAACACCAACGCCCAAACCTGATCCAGAGCCAGAACAACCAACAGAAGAACCTGAAGAGCCTGAGGAGCCGGCAGAACCAGAAGAACCTGATGAACCAGAGGAACCTGATAAACCAGAAGATCCAGGAAATTCAAATACAAACACAGGAAATAATACAAATACAGGTAATCCAGGAAGCTCTACAGGTGACGGAGATACTACAACAACATAATTTTAAAATATATAACCCCACAATAATTGTGGGGTATAAAATTAAAAAGGGGGATATAATGGATATTTATTTTTATAATACTTTAACTAGAAAAAAAGAAAAATTCATTCCAATCGAAGAAAACAAGGTTAAAATGTATTCATGTGGTCCAACTGTATATAAAGATGCAACAATAGGAAATATGAGAACAAATTTATTTCAAGATACTTTAAGAAGAACTTTAGAATATAATGGGTATGAAGTAAAACAAGTGATGAATATAACAGATGTAGGTCATCTTGTTTCAGATGGAGATGAGGGAGAAGATAAAATCTTAAAATCAGCAAGAGAAGAACATAAAACACCTCTAGAAATAGCTGACTATTATACAAAATTATTCTTTAGAGACTTAGAAAGATTAAATGTTGAAACACCTGAGATTATATGTAAAGCAACAGATCATATTAAAGAAATGCTTGAAATGGTTAAAAAGATTATGAAAAATGGATATGCATATGAAACATCAACAGCAATCTATTTTGATGTATCAAAATTAGACAAATATGGAATGTTATCAGGAATCAATTTAGATGAACAAAAAGCAGGAGCAAGAGTTGACGTTGACCCTGAAAAACGAAATCCATATGATTTTGCTTTATGGATAAAAGCACCAAAAGAACATTTAATGAAATGGGATAGTCCATGGGGACCAAGTTATCCAGGATGGCATATAGAGTGTTCAGCAATGAGTACAAAATATTTAGGAGAAGAATTTGATATACATACAGGAGGTATAGACTTAATACCAACACATCATGAAAATGAAATAGCTCAAAACATAGGCGCATGTGGAAAAATTCCAGCACACTATTGGCTACATGGAGAATACTTATTAATAGATGGTGGTAAAATGTCAAAAAGCTTAGGAAATGTATATTTACTAGATGATATAATAAATAGAGGCTATGAACCATTAGTATATAGATTATTTAATTTCTCTTGCCACTATAGAGGTAAATTGAATTTCACTTGGGAAGGAATTCAATCTGCATCAATATCATTGGAAAGATTAAGAGAGGGATATCAAAAACATCTATTAGGTAATGCAGATGTTTCTGATGAAGAAATTGAAGATTTAGAAAATAGATTTAAACAAGCAATTAATGATGATTTAAATATGCCTTTAGCAATGAGTGTGGTATGGGAAGCTGTAAGATATCAAGTACAATCACCTAAAATTGCCAAATTGCTTGAAAAATTCGACACTGTTTTAGGAATAGAAATTACAAAACAAAAACAGAAACAAGAAATCCCACAAGAAATATTAGAACTTGTAGAACAACGCAAAATTGCTAGAGCAGAAAAAAATTGGGCAAAATCAGACGAACTAAGAGATTTGATTTTAAGTAAAGGATATAGTTTAAAAGATACCAAAGATGGTGTAGAAATAAATACACTATAATTAAGAAAGGAAATAGTATGATAGATTTTAAAAAAATTATAGCAGAAGCAATATCAAAAGTATTAGAAATGGATGCTTTAGAAATTGAAAAAACAATTGAAAAACCAAAAGGACCAGACAATGGAGATTATGCATTTCCATGTTTTAGATTAGCAAAAACTCTAAGAAAAGCGCCACCTATGATTGCTGATGATATTAAAGCAAAAATAAAAGTTAATCAAGATGAAATAACAAAAATAGAAGTTGTTGGTGGCTATGTAAATTTCTTTGTTAATAAGGAATTATTAGCTTCAGAAGTTTTGAATAAAATGGCTAAAGAAAATGATTATGGTAAAAGTGAAATTGGAAACGGAAAAAATATCGTAATAGATTATTCTGCACCAAACATAGCAAAACCTTTTCATATAGGACATTTGCGTTCAACAGTAATTGGAGGAGCTTTATATAATATATATAAATACTTGGGCTATAATGTTATAGGAATAAACCACTTAGGTGATTATGGAACTCAATTTGGAAAGCTAATTGAGGGCTATAAAATGTGGGGAAATGAATATGATTTAGAAACAGACCTAATAGATGCATTAACTCAAATATATATTAGAGTAAATGAAGCTTGTAAACAAGATGAGGAATTATTAAATAGATGTAGAGATAACTTTAAAAAATTAGAAGACGGAGATACATATTGTGTTGAATTATGGAATAGATTTAAAGATTTAAGCTTAAAAGAATTTCAAAAAGTATATGATATATTAGGAACTAAATTTGATTCATGGAATGGAGAAGCTTTTTACTCAGATAAAATGGATGAAGTTGTAGAATTGTTAGAAAAGAGTGGAAAGCTTGTAAAATCTGAAGGAGCTAAAATAATTGATTTAGAAGATAAAGGAATGGCACCATGTTTAATAGAGAAATCAAATGGTTCTTCAACATATGCAACAAGAGATTTGGCAGCAATTCTTTATAGAGCACGTACATATGACTATGATAAAGCATTATATGTTACTTCTTATGAACAAGTTCTACATTTTAAACAAATATTTGAAGTAGCAAAACTTTTAGGATTAGACCAAAAGTATATTGATGGATTAGAACATGTACCTTTTGGTATGGTATTATTGCCATCTGGTAAAATGTCAACAAGAGAAGGTACAAGTATTAAATTAATAGATTTACTTACTGAAGCAATTTCAAGAGCAAAAGCAATTATAGAACAAAAAAATCCTTATATAGGGAACAAAGACGAAATTTCAAGAAAAGTTGGTGTAGGTGCTGTAATATTTAATGATTTAGCAAATAATCGTGTTAAAGATGAAGTTTTTGATTGGGATACAATTTTAAATTTCCAAGGGGAAACAGGACCATATATTCAATATACTTATGTACGTACAAAAAGTGTAATAGAAAAAGCACAAGGAGTTCCTACAATTGAAAATGTTCACATGAAAGAATTATTAGATGATGCATCAATTAAAATTCTAAAATTAATTTATGAATTTGAAGATATTCTTATACAAGTTACTGATAAAAATGAACCTTCAATTTTATCTAGGTATTTAATTGAACTTGCTAAATCATATAGTAATTTTTACAATGAAAATAAAATAATAAATGAAGACAAGAATTTACAAAACGCAAGAGTTTATTTAACATATTCAGTTGGCAATGTATTAAAAATAGGAGCAGGATTGCTTGGAATAGAAATGCCAGAACAAATGTAAAGTAAATAAAAAAGCTCCCTAGGATTTCCTAGGGAGCTTTTTGGAGTTAACCGTAATTGAATTTAATTACTCAACATCATTTTCAGTCTCATCTTCTTCATCATCTTCCTGAATCAAGAAAGCTAAAATATGCTTTTTCACTTCAGGAATAGAAAGGATGGATTGTACAACTGCTTCGCTCGAGTTTTCATAATTTCTGCGAGAACCATTATCATCATAAACATACAATTTAGAAACATATTTATCGTAACACTCTTCAATAATTTTTTCACATTTGGAAATTTCTTCCTCAAGATAGTGAATATAATTCAAAATTTCATTCCAATAAGGTGTTAGTTTCTCTTTAAACTCTTTCCTATTGTATCTAGCATCTTTAAAATCGGCAAAAAGTTTATTGATATCTATAGTACCATTTGTTACTTGTTGTACAATATAATCAAAAGGATTATCAATACAATCAAAATAAGCTTTTACCCAATAATCTTCGGTCTCAAGTATATAAGAAACACTTGTGTAACTCTTGTACGATCTTTCAATTTTTCCAATAATACCTGAAAATTCAACATAAGTCTTATTTAATTTAAAATACCGGGCAATTGTCATAGATATTTTACTCATTTTATTTAACTCCTTTCAAAATTGAAGTTGTGTAACTTCGAACAAAAGCATTATAACACATATTTTACATAAAGTAAAGAGAATTTGCCACAGGGACGGTTCTTTTTGGCAAATTTTCAAATAGTAATGTCGAATAATGTCGGCGAAAAGTTTTAAAAACATCTTGAAAATTATGTTAATATGTGATAATATAATTTCACATTTTTAATCAAATTTTTTTATTCTATTTATTTTCCAAAAATGAGCAAAAAAGAACCGGCACGAAATGCCAAAATTCCAAAAAAGACCCGGTCCCAATTGACACATGCCAAAAAAGACCCGGTCCCGATTGAAAGGAGCAAAATATTGAAAAAAACAATAAGTATAATTTTACTACTAATGATAATAATAAACTTATTTTATATCAAAGCACAAGCAGTAGAAATAGAAAATGCATACATAGAAAACTTAGGATTATGTGAAAATCATTTACAATACAAAAAAGCATCAACAGGGCAATGGAGTTATGTAGTAACAACAATGGTAGGATATAGAATTAATGGAACTATCCATTATGCATACTGCTTAAATGTAGACAAACATGGAGTAGGAGATGTAGAAAACTATAATGTAAATGTAACAGAAATGCTATCAGACGAAAAAGTATGGAGAGCAATAATAAATGGATTTCCATACAAAACACCTGCTGAATTAGGTGTTGCAAACGAGCAAGATGCATTTGTAGCAACAAAACAAGCAGTATATAGTGTGATTTATGATAGAGATGTAGATAATTTTTATAGAGGAGTAGATGAAAGAGGAATACAAATATTTAATGCATTAAAAAATATAGTAGAAACAGCAAGAAATAGTACACAAAGTCCAATAGAGGGACAATTGCAAATAAACAAAATTGGAGAATTTAAAAAAGAAAACAATAATTTTTATTCACAAGAATATAGTGTTTCAAGTAATGTTGAGCTAAATAATTACCAGATAACAAATATATCAAATTTTCCTGAAGGAAGCTATATTTCATCATTAAGCAATGAACCTAAAACAGAATTTGCTGGAGGAGAAAACTTTAAAATACTAATCCCAAAAGAAAAAATATTAGAAAATTTTGAAGGAAAAATTCAAATTAATGGTAAGTTAAAATCATATCCAATCTTTTATGGAAAAAGTTATGATTCTAATTTACAAGATTATGCACTAACATATGAGGCATATAGTAATGTAAGTGGAGAATGTACTCTAGATGTAAACGCATATGAGGGACAGATTAAAATAATAAAAATTGATTCAGAAACCAAAAAGCCAATATCAGGAGTAGAATTTATAGCAAAATACGAAGATGGAACAAATATCGGAAAATTCACAACAAATAAAGAAGGAATAATAAATATAACAGGCTTAAAACAAGGAAAAATAATACTTACAGAAACCAAAACTCAAAAACAGTATGTGCTAGACACTCAAGACAAAGAAGTCACAATAGGATATAATGAAATAAAAGAAATAACAGTTACTAATGATTATATTAAAGGATATATAAAAATAATCAAAAAAAGTGAAGATGATAATTTAATAACAGGAGAAAAGGCAGGTACGCCTCTAGAAAATGTTAAATTTGAGGTATATGACGAAAACATGGAGCTAGTTGATACATTAACTACTGGAAAAGACGGAACAGCAGTTACAAAAGAATTAAAAATGGGAAAATATTTTGTAAAAGAAGTAGAAACAAGCGAATATTATGAATTAAATGAAAATAACTATGAAATAGAAATAATAAAAAATGGAGAAACAGTTGAACTTATTATAACAAATAAATCAAAAGTTCCTCCAAAAGAGCCTGAAATACCAGTTGAGCCAGAAAAACCAAAGTTGCCAGTTACAGGTTATTAAATTATAAATTTTCGCAACTATCTAGAGCAAGCTTTAGCATTGTATTAAGACCTGTTTGACGTTCTTCAGGTGTAGCAATATCTTTGATATATTTTGAATCAACAACGCTCATTAGGCAAGATGCTTTTTTATTAAGCATTTTTGCTACATAGAAAAGAGCAAAAGCTTCCATTTCAGCAGAAACAGGATTGAAACCTTCTGGAACTCTTTCTAAAAATTTTTGAACATCAGTCATATAAACATCAAAACAATCAGTACAAACAGTATTTCCAACACAAATATTTATATTATCCTTTTTTGCAGTTTCTATAATTACAGAATTTAAATCTTTATTACTTGATACCATATGACATACATCATTATTTAAAGTCAAAGCAAAATTGCTTTCAGAAAAAGTATTTTCAGCTAAAATTATATCAAATAATTTTAAATCAGGTTTATATGAACCACAAGAACCAACACGAATAATATTTTCAACTTCATAAAACTTATATAATTCATAAGAATATATTCCCATACTTGGCATTCCCATTCCAGAAGCCATAACAGTTATTTCTTTTCCTTTATATTTACCTGTATATGCATACATTCCTCTAACTGAATTTACTAATTTGTAATCATCTAAAAAAGTTTCTGCAATATATTTTGCACGAAGTGGGTCTCCTGGCATTATTACAGTTTTTGCAATTTCTCCAAATTTTGCTTCATTATGTGGTGTAGACATGAACATTACCTCCTTAATAAAATCTAAAGGAATTATATCAATAAAAAATTTAAAATACAATAGATTTTTTATTTCACACAAAAAACACATAATGAGAAAAAATCCATAACAAAATATCGATAAAATGCATATAACAAAATATTAAAGATATTTTGAGAAAGGAATTAATTATGAAAAAAAATGAAATAGCAATTATTGAAAATTGCATAGAAAACAAAAATGAAAAATTAGATGTAAAAGAAGAACCGTATGAAAAATTAATGTTTTTTTATAGAACTGCACTAAAAGAATTAGAAGTACAAATGAACATTATAAAAGACGAATTTAAAATAATGTATAATTATGATTTAATAGACCACATAAATTCAAGAATTAAAGAACCAAAAAGTATAATAAAGAAGATGGAGAAAAAAGGTTATGAAAAAACATACTTAAATCTAATAGAGAAAATAAATGATATAGCAGGAATAAGAATAGTATGTAATTTGAAAGATGACATATTTTTTATTAGAGATTTAATCAAAAATATTTCTGACATTCGTATTTTAAAAGAAAAGGATTATGTAACAACACCTAAAGAAAGTGGCTATTCAAGTTACCATATGATAGTAGAGGTGCCTGTTAGATTAACTCAAAACACTATATATGTAAAATGTGAAATACAAATTAGAACTCTTGCAATGGACTTCTGGGCAAACTTTGAACATAAAGTTAAATATAAATCTGATCAAGATATAAGCAAAAAAGCTTCAAAAGAATTAGTATCATATGCAAAAATAATAAATAAATTCGATAATAAAATGATGGGCTTAAAAAATACATAAATCTTTTTCCCTAAAAAAGGAATATCTTGACAATAACACAACTTTATGTTAATATAATCTTGTTATGCGATTGCATAATTGTAGAAAGTGTTTTCCATAGCACTATATCCAAAAACATTATTGAGGAGGATAATTATGGAACTTTTACGGAGAATTGCTCAAGCATGTAAAGGAAAGTTTGGTTATTTCTTGGTATTTGGTTATATCGTATTTGTAGTTATAGTTGTGATTATGACCTTAAACTCTTGTAATGCTACTTCTTCTGAGGCTGATACCATTGATGAGGATGAGTTCCAAATGATTGCAAGTTATGAGCTTGTTTCAGCAAATGTACAAACAAATCTTCAAACAAATGGAGAATTAACAGGAGTTTATTTGTTCGGAACAGGCATAACATCTGGAAATGTTAGCACAGAGTACAGTCCCATTTATCAATATTGGTATAAGCGTGAAGATGGAGGTATTATTTCAGGAGTAATTGACTATTCAGAGTTTACTGATCCAGAGGAAATTGTAGTTATAGTATATGAGGATGACGAAATCTCACCTAAAGTTGAGATTTGGGAAAATGGATATAATCCATTCAATAGGAACCATAGAGTGGAATATAGATTCACTGTTCCAACAGGTACTTTTGTAAATAATTACGATTTTCAGGGAATTTCTCCGGAAAACTAAAAAACGGGGTGGAAAAGCTTAAGCTTTTCCACCTCGTTAATTTTTTCTATAAAACCCCTTGACAGTTTACAATAATAATTATACAATATAATAGGTTGAAAAAATATATTAAAAAATAAAAATGTAAACATATATTTATTCGAACATTGAAAATTAAATAAGAAAGAGGTGTATGATTATGGAAACTTTAATCATAGTAGCCGCTATCTTAATCTCATTAGCAATAGGATTACTAATAGGAATGTTTATTAGGAAAAAAATTGCTGAATCTAAAATTGAAAGTGCAGAACAAGAAGCAAAAAGGTTAGTAGAACTTGCCAAAATTGAGGCAGAAAACTTGAGAAAAGAAGAAATCTTCAAAGCAAAAGAAGAAATCATGAATGCCAGAAATGAATTAGATCAAGAGATTAAAGAAAGAAGAGGCGAAATACAAAAACAAGAAAGTAGAATTATCCAAAAAGAAGAAAATTTGGAAAAACGTTCAGAAAATTTTGAAAAGAAAGAAAGAGAATTAGAACGTGAAGAACAAGCTATAAAAGAAAAAGAACAAGAAATAGAAGAATTAAAACAAAAACAAATGCAAGTTCTTCAAGACACTGCAAAACTAACTCAAGAAGAAGCAAAAGTACAAATTCTAAAAAATGTAGAACAAGGACTTACTGCTGAAAAAGCAACACTTGTTAGAGAATTAGAACAAAAAGCTAAAGAAGAATCATCTAAAAATGCAAAAGAGATTATAAGTTATGCTATACAGAAATGTGCAGCTGACCATTCATCAGAAACAACAGTTTCAATAGTGCCATTACCATCAGATGATATTAAAGGAAGAATAATAGGTAGAGAAGGTAGAAACATAAAAGCACTTGAAACATTAACAGGAATTGACTTAATAATAGATGATACACCTGAAGCTGTTATCTTATCAGGATTTGACCCATTAAGAAGAGAAGTAGCAAGAATAGCATTAGAAAAGCTAATAGATGACGGAAGAATTCATCCAGCAAAAATTGAAGAAATGGTTGAAAAAGCTAAAGAAGAACTATCTGCTACAATCAAAGAAGAGGGAGAAAGAGCAGTTCTTGAAACAGGAGTAATAGGATTGAATCCAGAAATCGTAAAACTACTAGGTAAGCTTAAATATAGAACAAGTTATGGACAAAATGTATTAAATCATTCAATCGAAGTTTCAAACTTAGCTAGAATAATGGCTGAAGAACTTGGCTTAGATCCAAAAATTGCTCGTAGAGCTGGTTTATTACATGACATTGGAAAAGCTTTAGACCACGACATGGAAGGAACTCATGTTGAAATCGGAGTTGAAGTATTAAAGAAATTTAAGGAAAATCCACTTGTAATAAATGCAGTTGAAGCACATCATGGAGATGTTGAACCACAAACTCTTGAAGCTGTATTAGTACAAGCTGCAGATGCAATTTCTGCATCAAGACCTGGAGCTAGAAGAGAAACATTAGAAGCTTACATAAAAAGATTAGAGAACTTAGAAAATATAGCAGACTCATTTGACGGAGTAGAAAAATCATTCGCAATTCAAGCAGGTCGTGAAGTTAGAATAATAGTTAAACCAGATAAAATATCTGATGACCAAATGACATTACTTGCACGTGATGTATCAAAAAGAATTGAAGATGAAATGGATTATCCAGGACAAATTAAAGTTAACATTATAAGAGAAACAAGAGTTGTAGATTATGCAAAATAATTAATAATTGAAATAGAAAAGACAAGCAAAAGCTTGTCTTTTTTTTAATTTATAATATTATAAAAATAGTTTAGATTAATAGAACTAATAAAAAAGGAAAAAAAGGGAATATTAGAAATAGTATTTATATAGAGAATGGAGAATATTTATGTTTTTTTATATACTAATGATAATAATAGGATTTGTATTATTAGTTTTAGGAGCAGAGTTATTAGTTAGAGGAGCAAGTAACATAGCCAAAAAATTTCATATTACCGAAATGCTAATTGGATTAACAATTGTTGCAATTGGAACATCGGCTCCAGAGCTAATTATAACAATCACATCTGCAAATAGTGGTGCGACAGATTTAATTATCGGAAATGCAATAGGAAGTAATTTATGTAATTTATTATTAATATTAGGTTTAATGGCAATTATTCATCCTATCATAATAGACAAAGAAGTAAGAAAAATACATTTACCAATTGCAATTTTGGCTCCGATAATTTTATTAATAATGGAAATTCTTCAAATAAGAAGTGAACAATTTAATTTAGATAAAGCTGATGGTATAATTTTAATAATTTTATTTGAATTATATTTTTTATATCCAATTATAAAAGAAATAAAAGGTATAGTAAAAACAATTAAAGAAGATAATGAAAAAACATCTAATATTAATCTATTTAAATCTATATTTATTTTTATAGTTGGTGTAATATTATTAAAATATGGAGGAGATTTTGTTGTAGATAATGCAACAAATATTGCAGAACAATTAAATGTTCCAGAAAGAGTTATAGGATTAACTATTATAGCAATTGGTACAGCAATGCCAGAACTTGTAACATCAATTATAGCAGTATTGAAAAAAGATACAGATTTAGCTGTTGGAAATCTTGTTGGTTCATGTATATTTAATATATTTTTAATTTTAGGTGTTGGAGCAAGTATTACCCCATTAGAATTTTCAACTGAATTTAATCAGAACTTAATATTATTAATAGTTTCAACTCTTATAGTATGGCTATTTAATTTTATTGGTAAAAAGAATGTTTTAACAAGAAGTAAGGGATTTATTTTATTATTAATATTTGGTGTTTATATTTTAAAACTATTTGTATAAGCTATATATATTAATATTTTTAGACAAAACATAGCTGGGGTCGTACCATTATTGTCTTGTCTTTAAAATATTAATATATATAGCTTAAAAATATTGACAAATGAACACGCGTTTGATAATATAAAACAAAAAAACTCTGCTTTCAATAGAGGTGTTTTTATGGAACGACAAATATTACATGTAGATGTAAATAACGCATTTTTAAGTTGGACTGCTGTAGATATGTTAAAACATGGTTGTAATTTAGATATAAGAGAAATTCCAGCTGTGATAGGTGGAGATGAAACTAAAAGATCTGGAATTGTTTTAGCAAAAAGTCCAAAAGCAAAAATGTTTGGAATAACAACAGGCGAAACTTTATATCAGGCTAGAATGAAATGCCCGGGAATTAGAGTATATCCTGTGAATTTTAAATTGTATAAAGAAAATTCAAATAAACTATATCAATTATTGTTACAATATACAGATAAAATTGAGAGGTTTAGTATAGATGAATGTTTTCTAGATATGACAGATTATCTTATTGGAGATACATTAATAAATAAAGCATATGAGATTAATAGAAGAGTAAAAAAAGAGCTAGGTTTTACAGTAAATGTTGGAGTAGCACATAATAAATTACTTGCTAAAATGGCATCAGACTTTACAAAACCAGATAGAGTTCATACTTTATATGAAGAAGAAATTTCAACTAAAATGTGGCAATTACCTGTTTCAGAATTATTTATGTTAGGAAGAAAAACAATTCCTAAATTATATAATATGAGAATAAAAACCATTGGGGATTTAGCGAAAACAGACAAGCAAATACTTATAAAAAAGTTTGGAAAACATGGACTTATGATGTGGGAATATGCAAATGGTATAGATAATTCAGAAGTACATTATAAGTTCGAAAAACCAAAAGGTATAGGAAATTCAACAACACTACCAGAAGATGTAACAGATATATCTAGACTTGAAGAAATATTGCTAGCTATAACTGAGCAAGTAACTTACAGATTACGAAGATATGACTTGCTTGCAAATGTTGTTAATGTTCAACTTAGAACCCAAAATTTTGAAGATAAAAGCCATCAAAGAAAATTACCAGAAGCCACTTCAAATACTAAAGAAATTTATGCAGAAGCAAAAGAATTATTACATGAAATGTATAAAACAGGTACACCAATTAGACTTATAGGAATGAGAGTAGATAATTTAATTGAAAAAGACGAACTACAATTATCGCTATTTAGTAAGCAAGATAGTGAAAAACAAGAAAAAATTGATAAAGTAGTAGATGAGCTTAAACAAAAATATGGTTATAATAGTATAACAAGAGCAGGTAAACTTCATTCAGAAGAAAAAATAAAACTAAAAGATATCTAAAATTGTCACCAAGGACCGTCCCTGTGGCAAAAAGGAGGAAATTTATGAAAGAAATTGCAAATAAAATAAAGAAAGCAGGAGGAAATCTTTATTTAGTTGGTGGAGCTTTAAGAGATGAGTTATTAGGCAAACAAACACATGATGAAGATTATTGTGTAACAGGGCTTACTTCTGAACAGTTTCAAGAACTATTTCCACAAAGTCATATTCAAGGAAAATCTTTTGAGGTTTTTGTTTTAGACGGAAAAGAGTTTGCAATGGCAAGAAAAGAAACTAAATTAGGAGAAGGCCATAAGCAATTTGAAATAGAAACAAATCCGAATATAACAATAGAAGAAGATTTAGCAAGAAGAGATATAACCATAAATTCAATTGCAAAAGATGTATTAACAGGAAAAATAATAGACCCATTTAATGGCAGGGAAGATTTAAAAAATCATATAATTAGAGCTACAACTTTGCATTTTAAAGAAGACCCATTAAGAGTATATAGAGTTGCAAGATTTTCTGCCGGGTTACAATTTAATGTAGAAGAAAATACTATTAATTTAATGAGAGAACTTAAAAACGAATTAAATACACTATCAAAAGAAAGGGTATATACAGAATTCAGCAAAGCACTACTTACAGATAAACCATCAATATTTTTTGACATATTAAGAAAATCAGACACTTTAGATGTTCATTTTAAAGAGGTTAAAGATTTAATAGGAGCTGAGCAACCACCACAATATCATCCTGAGGGAGATGCTTATAATCATACAATGTTAGTATTAGATAAAGCAACAGAATTAACATCAAACTTATCTCAAAAAAGAAAGTTAGAAATACGATTTTCTGCACTTGTACATGATTTTGGAAAAGGTGTAACTCCGAAAGAACAATATCCACATCATTATGGACATGAAACAGCTGGTGCTAAAATAGTTAATAAATTTGGACACAATATAAAAGCACCTAATAATTTAATTAAATGTGGTAAGACAGCTTGTTTAGAGCATATGAGAGGAGGCATATTTTATAAAATGAAACCATCTAAAAAGGTTGAGTTTATAGAAAGAGTTTCTAAATCAATACTTAGCTTAGATGGTTTACAAATAATAGTAATGGCAGATAAAACTAGTGGTGGAAGAGAAAATAATATTGATGATATAAGTTTTGAAAAAATCGGAAAAAGATGCTTAAAAGAGATTAATGGAGAATATATTGAAAAGAAGTATAACTTAAAGCCAGGTTTACAATTCGGAAATAAATTGCATGAAGAACGTATAAAATGGATTAAAGAAAACTTGAATAATATACAAAATTAATATATAATATGACAAAAAAGACCTGGTCCCAATTGACATGTTTCAAAAAAGACCCGGTCCCAATTGGCAATTGACATGTTTCAAAAAAGACCCGGTCCCAATTGGAACTGCCACCAAGGACCGTCCCTGTGGCAAAAAAGGAGGAGTAAAATTGAACAAAAAAATAGTTATAGGAATAATTATAGCAATAATCATAGTAGCACTTGCAGGAGTGGGAGTAGCAGTATATATATTAAATCAGAACAAAACAAACCCTGAAGAAATTTGGAAAAGCTATATATCAAAAATTAATGAACAAAAATATGAAGAAATGTATCAAATGCTTTCAGAAACATCAAAACAACAAATATCACAAGAAGATTTTATTACAAGAAACAAGAACATTTATGAAGGCATTGAGATGTCAGATATGGAAGTTCAAATTACAGGAGTTGAAGAAGAGGATTCCAAGACAAGCAAAATAACATATAATTCTTCAATGAATACTGAAGCAGGAAAAGTTGAATTTTCAAATATAGTTAGATTAACAGAAGACAAAGAACAGGGATATACAATTAATTGGAGTTCTAACTTAATATTTCCTCAACTAAATAACACAGACAAAGTTAGAGTAAAAACTGTTAAATCAGAAAGAGGAGAAATTGTAGACAAAAATGGAGTTGTGCTTGCAGGAGAAGGAGATATATCTTCAGTAGGAATAGTACCAGGCAAACTTAATCAAGAAAGCAAAGATGCAGATATAGAAAAAATTGCAAGTTTATTAGGAACTACATCAACTTCAATAAATAATACATTATCAGCATCATGGGTAAAAGATGACTCATTTGTTCCAATAAAAGAAGTTTCTAAAGATGCAACAGAACTAAAAGAACAATTACTTCAAATTTCAGGAATTAAAATAAATACAGACACAGCAAGAGTATATCCGTTAGGAGAAGCTGCTGCACATCTAGTTGGATATGTTCAAAACATAACAGCAGAGGAATTAGAAGCAAATAAAGGCAAAGGTTATACATCAACAAGTATAATAGGAAAAGCTGGATTAGAAAAGCAATATGAAGACAGATTAAAAGGAACAGACGGATTAGATATTTACATAGAAGACGAAAATGGAGAAAGAAAAGCAGAAATAGCTAAAATAGATGTACAAAATGGAGAAACAATAAAACTTACAATTGATTCAACTATTCAAACTAAATTGTATAATGAAATAAAAGACAATCAAGGTTTCTTTGTAGTTATGGAACCACAAACAGGTGCATTGTTAGCACTTGTAAGTACACCATCATATAATCCAAATGATTTTGTGCTTGGTATGAGTACAGAAAAATGGAATTCGATAAAAGATAATCAAGCAAAACCAATGCTTGCAAGATATTTACAAACATATTGCCCTGGTTCAACATTTAAACCAGTAACAGGTGCAGTAGGATTAACTTCAGGTTCATTATCTGCAAATGATACTTTTTCATATAGTGGATTAAGCTGGAAAAAGGATGGATGGGGAGAATATGATATTACAACACTTACAGCATATAGTGGTCCAAAAAATTTAAGAAATGCATTAATATATTCAGATAATATATATTTTGCACAAGCTGCAATTAAAATCGGAGCAACAAACTTTAAATCAGGATTAGATAAAATTAAATTTGGAGAAAGTATAGACTTTCCACTATCATTATCAAAATCACAATATTCAAATGATGGAAATATAAGAGATGAAAAAATGCTAGCAGATAGTGGATATGGTCAAGGAGAAATACTTGTAAATCCAATACATATGGCATCAATCTATTCAGCATTTGCTAATAATGGAAATATGGTTAAGCCTTATTTAGAAGTAAAAGAAGACAACAGTGTAGAATATTTAGTTGAAGGTGCATTTACTCAAGAAGCTGCAAATACAATAAAAGATGATTTAATCCAAGTTGTTGAACAAGGAACTGCGACTGATATGAAAGTATCTGGAAGAACAATTGCGGGAAAAACTGGAACTGCTGAACTTAAAGGTTCAAAAGATGCAAAAGCGGATGTATTAGGTTGGTTTGATTGTTTTACAGCTGATAATAATGGAAATCAACTTTTAGTAATAAGTATGGTTGAAAATGCAAGAGATTTAGGTGGAAGTCATTATTTGATTTCAAAGATTAAAAGTGCATTGTTTTAAATAATATATTATAAAGACATACTAATATTTTTTAACAAATATTAATATGTCTTTTTATATATAGTGGAAAAAAGTGGAATATTGTCGAAATGTACATTATGAAGAAAATGGACAAATGTTAGACATCGACAATTCTTTAGAAGACATTACCGAAGATGAGGGAATGTATCAAAACAAAAAGAATAATTTCAAAGTAAAATTCTCTAAAAAATCAAATCCCAACAATTTAGTAAAACTAAACATAAGAAATCATAATATAAAATGGTCATTATCAAACGCAAACAAAGTAGATGCCACAAGAATAGATGATGGAAAACTTGAAGATAGTAAATTAAACTTAAATAAAATATCTTCTGGAACAATACAATATGAAAATATATTAGAAAATATAGATTTACAATATAATGTAGTATCTGATTCAATCAAAGAAAATATTATATTAAAAGACAAAACCGCAATAGAGCAGGAAATTGCATTTGAATTCCAAACTAGCAATTTAAAAATGGAAAAACTAGAGGGAAATGAAATTGTAATTTATGATAAAGATCCAGAAGATGTTGTTTTAGTTATAGATGCACCATATATGTATGATGCAAAAAATGAAATATGTAATGACATAGAAGTAGAACTAGAAAGTAAAAATAACAACAATAAATATACACTGATTATAAAGCCAAACAAAGAATGGCTAGAAAGTGAAGAAAGAGCATATCCTATAACAATAGACCATACTGTTCAAACATCATTATATTATAGTGATATTCAAGACACATATATTTTTGATGGAGATACAGGATTTCCAGATAGAGGTAGTGCACATATCTTAAGAGTAGGTAGTAACAATAAGTCGCCAAAAAGTGCAACAAGAAGTTTAATAAAATTCACTTTACCAGATTTAAAAGCAGGAGACCAAGTAATTGGAGCAATGCTAGATATATGCTCTTACCCTGACACAGACGAATGGGCTCCTCCATCAAGAGAAATACAAATAGATGTACATAAAATGACAGCAGATTGGAATGTATCTAACGCAAGTTGGAATGATTTGAATTCTCAATATGATTCAAAAATTGTAGACTATGTTAAGTATAAATATGACTCTAATGAACCAGCAAAATTTTATTATTTTGATATAACATCAATAGTAAAAGATTGGTATGTTACTGGAAATAACTATGGTCTATTATTAAAAGAGCACACAGAATCAAATAATGTTGCAGAATCAGATGCATATTTCTTCTCTGCAAATGTGCATAGTGCATTTATTAATGGAAGACCATTAATTCAAATTGTATATAGAAATCAAACTGGTATAGAGAATTACCAAACATATCATACTCAATCAGTTGGTAGAGCAGGAACAGTATATACTAATGATTACAATGGAAATTTAGTATTAGAAATTCAAGATGCTAGTACAAGTGGAAGCCTATTACCAGTAAGTGTAAGTCATGTGTATAATACAAATAATAAAGATGAAGACATAGGTTTTGGAAAAGGCTTTAGGTTAAATTTATCACAAATTATAAGTTTGGTTACAATTAATAATGTTGAATATGCAAAATATATAGACGAAGATGCAACAGAGCACTATTTTAAACGAGAAGGAACATCTAATGTTTATAAAGATGAAGATGGACTGGATTTAACCTTAACATTAGAAAATGACACCTTTATTATGAAGGATAAGGAGAATAGTAAACTTACTTTCCAAAAGAGAACTAACCGATTTGGAGAAAGATGGCATTTAAAAGAGTTAGAAGATTCTTTTGGAAATAAAATTACAATACACTTAAATCCAAACCCAGAAGAAGATTTTAGAATATTAAGAGTTACAGATGGTGCAGGAGATGAAATTTCATTTTTATATG
Source organism: uncultured Clostridia bacterium (assembly GCA_944387425.1). Taxonomy (GTDB): domain Bacteria; phylum Bacillota; class Clostridia; order TANB77; family CAG-508; genus CAG-269. The sequence goes on along the minus strand of CALXEV010000013.1, from coordinate 7,539 downwards.
ATGATAATATTTCAAGACTTGTACAAATAACAGATAACGCCGGAAGAAAAACATCATTTGGTTATAATTCTGAATTTGCTATAGGACTTATAACACATAATGACGGAAAACTAACAAGATATGAATATAATTCTTTACATTTACTTACTGTAATAAGAGATATAGATAATATTCATATGAATTATGAGTATTATAATCAAAAGAGCAATAGAGTAAAAAGTGTAAAAGAATATAGTCCAACAAATCAATTAGGAAAAAGTTTAAATATATCATATGGAGAAAACACAACAAACTTTACAGATAATGAAGGATATACAAATACTTATACATTTAATAATTGGGGACAAACAATTAGTATTGCAGACTTCGGAAAAGAAGAAAACAACATAGATAATGCTTTAGGAAAAATGTATAAATATGGTGAAGAAGTAAACAACAAAAATAAACTAACATTAGATGGAAGTTTAATGTCAGTAAAAGAAAAAGAAAACAATTTACTAACCAATGGAACTTTTGGAGATGGAACAAGTGGATGGTTCACTACAAATTGTGAGGGAAGTGACACTGTTGTAGACGGAAAATTTAAGTTTGTAGGAAATAGCAGTAGAGATAAGAATATTGGACAATTAGTTGGAATGAGTGGAAGTAAAGATGATATTTTCACATTAGCAGGATGGGTAAAAAGTGATGCAGTTCCAAACAATACCGAAAAAAATACTAAAGTAAGTATAAGTTTTCACATTGACAAAAATGATGGAACAACACAAGTAGTAGACACAAATGTTAATGTAGATGGTTCAGAATGGCAATATGTGTCTACAACAATAAAAGCTAATGGAGATTATTGGAGAGTTAGAGTATATCTAGTATGTTCATATAATGAAAATGAAACATATTTTGATAATATAGGATTATTTAAAGAAGAATTTGGACAAAGTTATACATATGATACAAATGGAAATCTTATATCAACAGTTGATAATACTAAAAATTCTCAAACATTTAAATATAACTCAAATAATAAATTAATTTCATCAATAAATCCAAAAGGTGGAGAATTTAGTTATGAATATGACACAAATAATTCTCAAAAACTAAATAGTGCAACAAATGCAGTAGGAAATAAATATTCATTTGAATATACAGACAAAGGAAATTTAACTAGTGCAAAAGTTGAAGAAAGCAATATAAGTGAAGATATAGATGTACAATATGAAACACATATTTCTGATGAAGGTTGGAAAAGTCAAGTAGAAAACGGAGAAACATCAGGAAGTGATAGTTTTAGTAGACAGCTAGAAGCATTTAAAATTAAATTAGCTAATGCTCCAGAAAATATGCATATTCAATATCAAGCACATGTATCAAATATAGGATGGCAAGATTGGGTTCAAGATGGCGAGATGGCTGGAACAACAGGACAAGTACTACAAGTTGAAGCAATTAACATTAAACTTATAAATGCCGATAATTACTCAGTAAAATATAGAGCATTTGTTAAAGATAAAGGATGGCAAAATTGGGTAAAAGATGGAGAAATGGCAGGAACTACAGGAGAAGTTAAACCAATTTATGCAATACAAATTGTAATTGAAGACAAAAATACAGAAAATAATAAATATATACAAACAAAAGCAGAATATACTTCTGATGGAAACTATCAAACAAAAATAATAGATGAAGCAGAAAATGTTACACAATATGAATATAATGAAAATACAGGTGATTTAACAAAAGTAATAGATGCAAAAAATAATGAGACAAACTATACTTATGACAATTCAAGTAGAGTTACAGAAGTAAAAAAAGAAGCGTCTCAAAAAGAATATACTAATTCATACACATATGAAAATGATAGGTTAAAAACAATCACTCACAATGGATTTACATATACATTTATTTATGATGAATTTGGAAACTTAAAACAAACAAAAGTAGGAGAACAAGTATTATCTACAAAAAACTATGCATCAAATAATGAAAATTTAACAAGTGAAGAATACGGAAATTCTCAAACAATTTCTTATGGTTATGACAGATTTAATAGATTAACAAAAGTAGAAGGAACAAATGGAAAATATGAATATACATATAATGCAAATTCTAATGTAAAAACAATAGTAGATAGTATAAATAACAACACTGAAACATTCACATATGACTTAGCAGAAAGATTAGTAAAAAGTATTAACACAAATGGCTTTACAAAAGAGTATGAATATGATATAAATAATAATGTAAAATTAAGGAAATATACATTAAACAATCAAAGCAATTCTCTATACTATAATTTTGATAGAGCAAACAGACTAACAAGCTTAAAACTTAATGATAATGTAACTTGGTCAAATACAATGGATAAATTGTCAAGACTAAGTGAAAATCAAATAACAAGTGGAGACAAAAATTATATAACAAGTTACACATTTACAGATGTTTCAGATGTACAAAATAAAACAACTACATTATTAAAATCTATCAAAAATGGAGAAAATGATGAAATATCATATACATATGATGAATTAGGAAATATAGAAACAATAAAAAAAGGCGATACATTAACAAATAAATATTATTATGATGAATTAAGTCAATTAGTAAGAGAAGATGATGTAGAGCAAAATAAAACAATAACATATGAATATGATACAGGAGGAAATTTACTAAATAAGAAAGAATATCCATATACAACAGAAGCAACAATAACAGAAACACCAAGTAAAACAATTGTATATAGTTATGAGAATACAAATTGGAAAGATCAATTAACAAGCTTTGACGGAAAACAAATAACATATGACAATATAGGAAATGTATTAACATATGATGGAAATAATTACACATGGCAAAATGGAATAGAATTAGCAGGAATAACAAATAGCAGTAAGAATCAAACGATAACTTATAAATATAATGATAGTGGAATAAGAACACAAAAGACAGTAAATGGAGTAACAACAAATTATTACTTAGATGGAAGTAAAGTAATATATGAACAAACAGGCGAAAATATAATTTATTATATTTATGATGAAAATGACAGGGTTATAGGCTTAAAATATGATGATACCCAATATTACTACATAAGAAATGGACAAAATGATATTATAGGAATATTGGATAGTAATTTAAATCAAATCGTAAGCTATGAATATGACAGCTGGGGAAATATATTAAGTATTAAAGATGAAAATGGTAATGAAATAACAGATAGTAATAATATTGGTTTGATTAACCCATATAGATATAGAAGTTATCGCTATGATACAGAGACAGGTTTGTATTATTTACAAAGTAGATATTATAGTCCTGAATGGGGTAGGTTTATAAGTTGCGATAAATTCATGCAATCTGGCCAAGGCATATTAGATAATAATATGTATATATATTGTATAAATAATCCTGTAAAAAATTATGATCCAAATGGTGAAGCAGCACTAATTGCACTACTAATTGGAGTTACTTCAGGTATTTCGGGAATAACAACTTTTATTACAATAAGAGAACAAGATAAAAAAAGCGGGAATAAAACAAATTATTTAGATGCTATTGCAAGATCAGTAGTTAATGCAGGAACATTCCTATCTATTGGTTATTTAGCTAATGATTTTGGAAATTTTAAAATTGAAAAAAAACCAATTCAAAGTAACTTATTAGAATCAGGTACTTTTGTACCAAAAGAATATTGGACTAGAAAAGCTCCAATCCATTCAATTCCTAACACTAGAATAAATCATCTTAGATTGAATTTAAAAACAAATGTTATTGAGAATTCTACAGTAATCTATGATTTTTCAGGACGACAAAGATATCGTATAGATTGGACTAATCATGGAAGAATGGACCATTCAAATCCACATTTACATGAAATAATTTGGGGATACAAATATAGTCCTGAAAAAGGTTATGAAATTAGATGGAATTTAAAAAAATAGTAGGAGATAATGTAAATGAAATTAAAAGATATTTTTAATATTAATTATGATATTGATGATAGTAATATAATTATAAAATCATTTAAATATATTTATGACGAAGAAAATAATTATTATAATTTAGAAGTGGCTTTTAATATATTTGCAAAAGGTTTTATTTTTAAAAATTATAATAACATGCTTTTAGAAAAATTTGATATCAACAAGGAGGCTAAAACTATTAAAATATTATTCAAAAATGTTTCAAACTTCTCTGTTAGAGATATATGTAAGCAAATGCCAATAATGGGACTTGAAATTATTGACAATAAAGAAAGAGGATGGCAAAAGGAGAAAAGGTACGAAATAACAGATTTCGAAAATAATGTAATTCATTTATTTTGTGAAACAATAATTTTATTAAATTATTGATAGTTGATGAAAATGCAATTTAGATATTGTATGGGTAACATATAATAAATAGTAAAAAGAATAATAGAGAAGTAAAAACTGTAGACAAAATTGTTAATATTTTTAAGTTTGAAAAATCTTAATATATAAAAGTCAAAACATAGAAACAAAACAATAAAAGGGGGACAAGTTTAAATTTCCCCCCTTATTTTGTATTTATAACTTATTAACAATTGTAGAAATTACTATTTTTGGAGTAGGTTTTTGTCTTTCATCATTAAAATGAAAATAATCTTTTATAATATTCATATTTCCTTGAAGGAACATATAGTCTGTTGCTTTCATAATATTTGTTCTAACCTTTTCAAAAGAAATACCATGAATTTCAGCAACTTTTCTAAATATATTATTTTGTACATTTTGAATATATTCAGAATGTCTTCTTTTATATACCTCTAAAATACATTCTTTAATATATTGCGTTCCTAAATGCGATGGATTGTAACCAATATAAATAAGTTCAGAAGAAACTTTTCTAGATAATTCATCTTCTATTTTTCCATAATTTAAATTATTCTCAAATTCACTAAGTTTATTATACGCATTTGACATATCATCAGATTTAATTAAAAAATCTTGTACAAGAGTATGACCAATAACATTATCTATCATCTGGCTTTTTGAAGAAATAACAAAAACAAATGGACAATGCCTTAATTTTAGAGAACGAATTTGTTCTAATAATTGCAAAGCATCTAATTTTGGAATATCTAAATCTAAAACAATTAAATCCAAATTATTAGAATTTTCTTTGATAGCTTTCAATGCCTCTAAATCATTTGAAGCAATGTTTGCTATTTTAAAACTAGAAATCCTAGCAATTACATTATTAACAAAGTTTTTGATAAAAGAATTATTATTACTTATAATTAAAATATTAACCATATTACATCAGCCTTTTGTCATATTCTATCACATAATGTCAGAAAAAGGAATAGAAAAATAGAAAAAATATACAAAAATTACAATATATAACATTTAACATAAAATTCTTTCAAAATATTTGATGTTTTTCTATATTTTTACAACAAATGCGGAAAATTAGTTTACTTTATAAAATTAGTATGATATAGTGAGGTTGAATAAAAGGGAAAATAAGATTTTATAAGAATTAACTATAAAACTATAGAAAAAGATATGCTAAAAATCTTTTAATGATTAAAAAGAAACATTTGACTGGAAAGTGACTAAAAAGGAGTAAGAATTATGAAAACAATTTTTGAAAATAAATTTGTGTATGATAAGGAATTTTATAATGAATATTACAAACACCTTTATTTTAAAAGAACTGGAGTTAGAGTATTTGATATCATAATAATTATTAATTTACTGATTAGTATAATTTCAATTATTACTCCAAATCTTTTTGAAATAAATTTTTATAGAGCTATAACAAATATAGTAGTTGTATTACTATTCTTACTAATTCAAATCGGTGGCTTTTTTGAAAATAAAAATTTACGTTATAAGCAAGATTTAGAGGCAAATAACGGAAAACCAATTGAAGTAGAATTTCTAATCACAAAAGAAAAAATAAGTTCGGATGATATTAATATAAGTTTTACAAATATAAAAAAGATTGTAAGAACTAAAAAATTTTACTTTTTAATAACCAAACAGCGAAACTGTATTGTACTAAAAAAGGATGGATTTACTAAAGGAACAGCAAGAGAATTTGAAGAATTCTTAAGAGGAAAAAGACTTAATTGCAACGGAAGAATTGAAATACTGAAAAACTAAAAATCTAAATATATTGTACAAGGAGGAAACCAAATGGTAGTTGGAATTGATGATATAATGAAAATGTTAGATGGAAACAATGTACAAGAAATACAAGATAAAGGAATAGAATTGGGTAAAAAAATAGAATGTATAAATGTGTTTATTTTACCATAACATCAAGGATACAATAAAAATATATGGGAAAACTGTGCAAAGATTCTAGCAAGTAAATCAGATGAAACATTAGAACCATATTTAGAGCATTTAATGGTTTACTTATGAAGAATTACTTAATATGAAAAATGATTTAAGGTCATATAATTGGATTATTAATAGTATAACTGCTTTGGTTGAAAATAAAGTGGCGGATATTGATTTAGTTAAAATGATGTAATTAATGGAAATATATGGGCAATATTTTAAAATATGTTATTAAAGAAAATAAAGTAAGTCAATTTTTATCATATATGATGGAGAAAGATTTTCTGATAGCTTGAGGTTCAAAAAGTTATAGACCAAATTAATTCTATATTATACTTTGGTGGGCATGAATTGGTTATAATTAATAACCAATTCATTGTTAAGAATATTGATGAAAAAATTAATATTGATATTCCAAATATAAATGTTGTTAATAGAGATTATATTAAAGATTTATATAGTATGCATGCAAATAAGGATATGGATAAAAGAGTTAATAAGTTATTATCTGGACAATTCTTCTACCACTATGGCTGAATTTATTCTCTCTGTATCTCAAAATTCAAAATAATATTTTTAAATTAATGGTATTGGGATTCCAATAGTAGAATTTATATGGGGGTATAATTCAGTGCTGACTAGTACAAATATTCTAATTTGTACTCACACATTTTTAGTATTAAATAATTCATTTAAAATAATTGAAATACTATTATAGATTGGATAAAAAAGAGGTTTTTATAAAAGTTAAAGACAATGCCTGAATTTAATTTAGGGAAAGCATTGTCTTTTTGTGTATTTACAAATTAATTATTTTTTCTATAATCTCTTTATCTTCTATTTTATTAATTCCAAAACATTTTTTGCCTAAGTCTTTTATTGAAGCTCCTAAATGATACATTTCTTTGCTGTCTAAAACAATAAATCTATCATGAAATTTATTTGTTTTAGCAATTTTTAGAATAGGATATTCCTTATTAAATTTTTGAATATCTATATTTTGAATATTACTTTTGTTAGATGTTAAAATAATTACTTCTACATTATTCTTCTTTTTAGTGAGCATTTTTAAGACACTGTCATCAATATAATTGTCTATAATTAAAATCTTATTATTTGCCTTTTTTATAATATCTATAATTAAGCTATATGCGTCATATATTTGACCATCAAAAAATATTCTTTGCTTTATGTTTTCTTCGAGTTGCAATTGATCAAATATTATATCAAA
>CALXEV010000012.1 GCA_944387425.1 uncultured Clostridia bacterium | reverse complement strand
TATGTAATATTTTAAATATTTTTATCTGTTGCGTGGTACTTAAATTATATTAACACACCATCAATCTTTTGTCAACATCTTTTTACAAAAAAATAAAAATATTTTTATAATTCCACAAGTATTAAATCTTCTCCTATGCATCGAATGTTTTCCCATGGAATAACAATATCATTACTATTAGAAAACAAACTCATTAGTTTATTAGTCCCTCCTGGCACAATTATAGATGTTATTTTTCCTGTTTCTAAATCTGCACATACATCTTGAACAAACCCAAGTCTTTTTCCATCACAAATATTTATAACTTCTTTATGTTTAAAATCCAAACCTTTATCTCCCATAAAAACCTCCTCTTTTATTTTATGCATTATTTTTGATAAGTTGCAAGCAAATAAAAAAAATTGCAATTTTGCGAAAAGCATCATTGCAATTTAAATATACATTATATTATACATTTTCTTGTTTTTTTAATTCTTTATCTTTTTTTGCTAGTTTGTTGTGATATACAAAAATAGGTATAGATGTAATTACTATTGATAATGTTGTACATAATTCTACAATATTATTGTTTCTTTCTCTTTCAGAATAATTATATGTTGTATAACTTGTTGTTGATTTTTCTGGTAATACAACATCTAATCCAACTCTAAATGCTGTAATTACACCAGTTATAATAGCAACTAAAGTTATTATTAGAATTAAATATATGTATACATTTCTTATAGTTTCATCAAAACCATGTTTATCATCTTTATTTCTTTTTGAAATAGCTTGTATTATAAGTATTACAATTGCTACTGGAACTATGCAAATTAACAAGCCAAATACTATTACTAATAATATTCCCATATGTTTTCACCTCTACTTATTTCTTTCTCTTTCTATTATCTTCCAATGATATTTATACATTATACCACCTATTATTATAACAGCACCTGATACAATAGCATTTTTTATTCTTTCATTTTTAAAATTTTCTTTCTCTATTTCATTTTCTTCCTCTTCTGAATAATCATATACATAATCATCATATTTATTCTCAAAGAAAACATATGAATCAGGATAATAATATGATGCTATATTATTTACTACAGATGCAATTCCACTTACCACCATGCCTAAAGTTATAAAACATACTATATATAAATAAATCGTTCTAATATTATTCATCTACTTTTCTCCTTTCTTTTTTACATATAGTATCATATTATTGTTTTGTTTTCAACAAAAAACAAGAAAGTATATTTAACTTTCTTATTTATAATATCTTTTAATATTTTCTAATGCATTTTTTTCTAGTCTAGAAACTTGCGCTTGAGAAATTCCAATTTCATCAGCCACTTCCATTTGTGTTCTTCCATCAAAATATCTTTTTATTATTATTTTTTTCTCTTTTCCATTAAGTCTTTTTAGCGCTTCTTCAATTGTCATATTTTCTGCCCAATTTTCATCACTATTTTTTGAATCTTTAACCTGATCCATAATATAAATACTTTCTACACCATCATTGTATATTGGTTCTTGTAAAGATACTGGTGTTTGAATTGCATCTAAAGCAAATGCTATTTCTTCTTTTTCAACACTAAGTTCTTTGGCAATTTCTTCTATTGTTGGTTCTTTTCCTTTTTCTTTATTATGTTTTTCTTTGAATTGAATAGTTTTGTAAGCTAAATCTCTAACAGATCTACTAACTCTTATACTGTTATTATCTCTTAAATATCTACGAATCTCTCCTATTATCATTGGAACTGCATATGTTGAAAATTGTACTCCTTGAGATAAATCAAAATTATCGATTGATTTTATCAAACCTATGCATCCTATTTGAAATAAATCATCCGGATTTTCTCCTCTACCATAAAATCTTTGTATTACACTTAATACTAATCTTAAATTACCTCTTATAAATTCATTTCTTGCTTCTTCATCTCCTTGTTTTATTTTAATAAATAGCTCATCTTTTTCTTTATTTGTTAGTACTGGTAGTTTTGAAGTATTTACTCCACAGATTTCTACCTTATTAATCAAATAAAAAACCTCCCTTTGAAATGATGTTATTCACATTATTTCCAAAAAGAGGTTTATTTATTCTTTATTTATCAGCAAATTCCTTTAATCTTTTTTCAACTTCTTCAGCTGATGTCATTATTAAAATCTCATTTGCTAATTTCTCACATTCTTTTCTATCTAGTTCACCTATTCTTTTTCTAGTTTTCAATATACTATTTGGATTCATTGAGAATTCATCTAATCCTAGCCCTACTAATAATGGTACATATAACTCATCACTAGCTGCTTCTCCACACATTCCACAAAATATATTTGCACTATGTGCACCATCTATAGCTAGTTTTACTAATTTAATTACAGCTGGATGATATTTAGTATATAGTTTAGAAATTTTTTCGTTTCCTCGCTCTACAGCCACTGTATATTGAATTAAGTCATTTGTTCCTATACTAAAGAAGTCACATTCTGTAGCAAGTCCAACTGAAATTAATGCTGCCGATGGAATTTCAATCATTATTCCTGTCTTTATATTTTTATTGTAATTTATATTTTCTCCATCTAATTCTTTTTTACATTCTTCTAATATTTTCTTTGCCTCTCGTAATTCTTCTATTGAAGATATCATTGGAAACATAATAGATAAATTTCCGAATGCACTTGCTCTTAATATCGCTCTCAGCTGTATTTTGAAAATAGCAATATTGTCTAAGCATAAACGAATTGCTCTATATCCTAAAAATGGATTAGCTTCTTTTTCTAAATGAAGATATTTTATTTCTTTATCTCCTCCAACGTCTAAAGTTCTTATAATAACTGGTTTATCTCCCATTGCTTCTGCAACTTTTTTGTATGCTTCAAATTGTTCTTCTTCTGTTGGCATATTTTCATTGTCCATATATAAAAACTCACTTCTAAATAATCCAACACCTTCTGCAGAGTTTTTTATAACACTTTCTATGTCAGCTGGAGTACCAATATTTGCAACTAGTTCTACTTTATAATCATCTTTTGTTCTTGTATCTAGCTTTTTATATTTTTCTAATTCTTCTGTTTCTTCTTTAAGTTGTTTTTGAAGCTTTTGTAGTTGTTCTGTTTCTTCTTGAGTTGGATTTAAAAATATTTCTCCTGTAGAGCCATTTATTGCTATTTTATCTCCATTTCTAAATATTTTAGTTGCATCTTCCACTCTAGTTATAGCAGGAATAGCATGTGTTCTTGCCATTATAGAAGTATGTGAATTTGTTCCTCCTATTTCTGAAATAATTCCAGACACATTTTTAAAATCAAGTTTAGCTGTGTCTGATGTAGTAAGTTCAGTTGCTACTATTATTGTGTTTTCTGGCAATTTACTTATATTAATTGTTTCTTCATTTGCTAATTTTGCAAGAACTCTGTTTTTTATATCTGCAATATCTCTAGCTCTGCCTGCCATATATTCATCATCCATACTTTCAAAAAGTTGAATTACACTATTAAACCCTATATCTACAGCATACTCAGCATTGTATTTTAAATTTGATATCGCATTTTCTGTTTCTACCGTTAAAGTTGGGTCTTGGATAATCATAAGATATGCACTCATTATTTCTTTTTCTGTTCCTGTTGCTGAATCCACAATTTGTTGCGTATCTTCTTCAACTTGTTTTAACGCATCTTTAAAACGTATAATCTCTTTTTCTGGTTCGTCTACTGTTGTTTTTTCTATTTTTCTTTCTTGTTCTTTTAGGACTACAGCTGTTCCAAATCCTATTCCTACGGATACTCCTTTACCTTTGAACATTTAAATCAACCTTTCTTCTGTATATTTTGCATATATTATTCCCCAAATTTATTTTTAAATGCCTCTACAATTTCTTTTATTGCATTTTCTTCGTCTTCTCCATCACATTCAATTTCAATTTCTGTTTTTGCTTTTACTCCTGCTGACATTATACTCAAAATTGATTTTGCATCAATTGTTTTTCCATTTGCATTTATTTTTACATTACATTTAAATTTTGAAGCTAATTTTGCTAATTCTGATGCTGGTCTAGCATGTAATCCTGTTTCATTCTCTAAAACAACTTTTTCTGTTTTCATTTTTTTCTTCCTTTCGTTTTTATTTATATTTTAACAATTTAGTTAATTTTTATTCTATTTACTTTTATTATATTCCGGTAAATTTTTCTTTAATTTTGCCATAATTAATGCTGATACGATTGCACCTGCAGCAATTGCTAAAATGTATTTTAAAGGATGTCCTATTGTTGCTATTACAAATATTCCTCCATGTGGTGCTCTTAATGTGCAATTAAAGAACATAGATAAAGCTCCTGTTACTGCAGAACCTACTATAAAAGATGGAATAGTTCTCAATGGATCTGCTGATGCAAATGGAATTGCTCCTTCTGATATAAAAGATAATCCCATAATATAATTTACATATGCTGCTTGTTTGTCTTTTTTAGGTATTTTTCTTGGGAATGCTGTTGCCAAAAATGCTATTGCAAGTGGTGGTACCATTCCTCCAGCCATTACAGCTGCCATAATTTCATATTGTCCAGAAGCTAACATTCCTGTTCCAAATGCATATGCTGCTTTGTTTACTGGTCCTCCTAGGTCAACTGCCATCATTCCACCTAGAAGTGCTCCTAATAATATTTTATTTGCAGTTCCCATTGATGTTAAATAATTATTTATTGCTGTATTAATTGATGCTACATATGGATTTATTGCTAACATAAATAGTCCAATCAATAATATACCAAATACAGGATATAATAAAATTGTTTTTATTCCTTCTATACTGTTAGGTAAATAACTACATATTTTCTTTAGTAATACAACAATGTATCCTCCAACAAATCCTGCGATTAATGCTCCTAAAAATCCTGAACTTACTAATGTAATTGTACTGTCAGACAATGATGCAAATGTCGTTCCTTGAACTGCCAAAATCCCTCCAACGAAACCAACAGCTAGTCCTGGTCTATCTGCAATACTCATTGCTATATATCCTGCCAAGATATATAACATTACATTAAATGCCGAATCTCCTATTGTTTTAAAGAATGCTGCTAATGGAGTGTTTTTACCAAAGTTTGCAGGATTTATTTCATAATCATCTAACAAGAATGCTATTGCAATTAATATACCTCCACCAACAACAAATGGTAACATATGTGTTACACCATTCATTAAGTGTTTATAAATTCTTGTTCCTACTCCTTCTTTTATATCATCATCTTCTTGGTTAGATTTGTTTGTAGAATGATATACTTTTGCATCATCTGATAAAACATGTTCTATCAATTCTTTTGGTTTGTTTATACCATCTGCTACTTTAGCTTTTACTAATTTTTTTCCGTCAAATCTTGATAAGTCAACTTTTGTGTCTGCTGCTATGATTACAGCTTTTGCATTTTTAATATCTTCTTTTGTAAATTTATTTTTTACACCTGATTGTCCATGTGTTTCTACTTTTACTTTATATCCTAATTGTTCTCCCATCTTTTCTAAGCTTTCTGCTGCCATATATGTATGTGCAATTCCAGTTGGACATGCTGTTATTGCTAATATTTCATATCCTGAATTTTCTTGTTTTGTTTCATTTATTTTTGTTTTTTCAGCTCTATCTATACATGCTAAAAATTCTTTTGGAGATTTTGCATTTAATAGTGCTGATCTAAATTCTGTATCCATTAATAATGTAGATAATCTACTTAATACATCTAAATGCACATTATCTTTTGTATTAGGAGCTGCTATCAAAAATAGCAATTTTGCTGGTTGTCCATCAAGTGAATTGAATTCAACACCATTTGGAACTACCATTGCAGACAAACCTGGTTTAGAAACTGCGTCTGATTTTCCATGTGGAATTGCTATCCCTTCTCCTATCCCTGTTGTTCCTTCTTCTTCTCTTTTTAAAACTGCTTGTTTATACTTTTCTTTATCATTGATGTTTCCGTTTTTTGTCATTAAGTCTACCATTTTATCAATGACTTCATTTTTGCTATTTGCCACACCATTTATTTGGATGGCTTCTTCACTTAGCAAATCTGTAATTTTCATTTTATCACATTCCTTTCTCTTATGTTATTTTATATCTTTTAATAGGTCTTCTACTTCTTTTGCAGTTGCCAAATCCATTGAAAAAGCACTTGCACTTCCTGTAGCAATACCCATTTTAAAAGCTTGTTCATAATCTTTTGTCTTTTTATAACCTGCTAAAAAACCAGCTACCATCGAATCTCCTGCACCAACAGTATTTATGACTTTTCCTTTTGGCGCTTTTGAATAATATACTTTACCTTCCTTATTTAATAGTATTGCTCCATCTCCGCCTAATGATATAAGTACATTTTGAGCTCCCATGTCTTGTAGTTTTTTTGCATATGTAACCAGTTCATCTTTTGTGGTTATCTTTACTTTAAATGTTTCTTCTAACTCTTCTTTATTTGGTTTTATTAGAAATGGTTTATATTTTAAAACATCTATTAATAATTCTCTAGTCGCATCTACAACAAATGTTACATTATTTTTCTCTAAAATGTCACATATTATTGGATAAATATTCTTAGGAATACTTTTAGGAATATTTCCTGACAATATAACCAAATCATCTGATGTAATTTCATTTATTTTTTGTAATAGCTCTTCTATATCTTTTTCATCAGTGTCTGGTCCAATTCCATTTAAAGCTGTTTCCTGGTTAGAACTAATCTTTACATTTATTCTAGTTATTCCATTTTGTACTTTGATAAATTCGGTTTTTACACCTTTTTGTTCCATCTGTTTTCTTAGTTCATCACCTGTAAATCCTGCTATAAAGCCAATGGCAACACTATCTATTCCTAGATTTTTTAAAACCATTGATACATTTAATCCTTTTCCACCTGGCAATATTTTTTCTGTTTTAGTTCTATTTATTTTTCCTATACCAAAGTCATCAACTTGTGATATATAGTCTAAAGCAGGGTTTAATGTTACTGTATAAAACATCTTTTCCTCCTTTGTATTAATTTTAAGTTTTTATATTGGTTTAACTTATAAACCTCTTAATCACACACATATTATCATATTTATTTTTCTTTTACAATAGAATTTTTTATTTTTAAATAGAAAAAAGAACTATAATATTACATTTTTATTATAGTTCTCCTTTTATTCGATTTTTATTTTTTACATATTTGTTGATGTGTTTGTATCATCAAATGGTATAAATTTATTTACAATACTATCTGTTGATACACCCAAATTAGTGTCTGTTTTAAACATTGCAAATGATGTGTTTATTTTGTTATCAACTAATTCTTCAACTTCATCTTGTGATGCATGTTCTGCTAACACTAGTTCACTTACTAATATTTGTTTTGCATTATGTAACATCTTTTTTTCACCTGTTGATAGACCTTTTTCTTTTTGTTTAAAACTTAAGTTTCTAACAACATCAGCTATTTCATATATGTTTCCACTTTTCATTTTTTCCATATTGTCTCTGTATCTTTTGTTCCAGTTCTTTTCCATTTCTGTCTCGTCTTGTTCAAGTACATTAAAGACTTTTTCAGCTTCTGACTTATCAATTATATTTCTAATTCCATGTTGCTCTGCAGTAGAGATTGGTACCATTACCTTTACTTCGCCTGGCATTTTTAATATATAATATGATTGTTTTTCACCTAATATTTCCTTTTCTTCTATTGAATCTATAACTCCTGCTCCATGCATTGGATATACAACTTTGTCCCCAACATTGTACATGTAAGCCATCTCCTTTCAGTAATATTTTTGGTATGTTCCAATCATAAAAAAATTATTGTTTAGATTTTCCAACCTCTTTTATTATACCATAAAAAATGGCAAAAGTCAAAACTTTTACCATTTATTTTTTTATTTTTTACATAAAATTTAATATTATTATTTATTAGTTGACCCAAATCCACCTGTTCTAGTACCTTCTGCATTATCATTATCAACTTTAAAATATTTTGAGAAAATAACTTGTCCTATTATATCTCCTTTTTTTATTTGTACATCATGGTCAAAAAAGTTATAATATGCAAACATAAAATGTCCATCATTACTTTCATTTCCATAATAGTCACTATCAATAATTCCAATACTATTTGCCATTACCAATCCTTTTTTTCCTGGATTTGAACTTCTATTTACTAACATATAAAATTCGTCTTCTGGGCAATATGCCTTTAATCCTGTTTTTATTAATGTTGGTTTTGTTCCAGGTTTAAATGCTGGTATAATTACATCTTCTGCTGCTTCAACATCATATCCTGCTGAATTTTTTGTTTTTCTTACTGGTAAATTAATTCCTTTATCTTCAAATCCTTTTGCTATTTCAAATCCTCTTACTTTTTCCACTTTTGTTTCATCCTTTCACTCTCTTTATTCTGTTCCTTTTACATAAATCATTCCGGCACCCTCTGCATATATAACATATGTGTCACTATTTGTAATCCCTAAGAATGATGCATTTAATGTTTGTGCTGCAGTAGAATTTTGGTTTTTAACACTTACAACAATATTATCTCCCGGCTCTAATAACATTGAACCTTGTTCTAGTGATTCTAATACTTGAGTAGTATATTGTGTATAATAAACATTCTCACCTATTTTTGTATAATTTGCCTGTGTAGTTTTCTTTCCAGGGTTCTCATCTAAATGCTGTACTTCTAACTCTATGTCATATACATTTCCTGTTGCATTTAATTTTTCCACAAAATTTTGATATTTTGTCTTTGTTAATTTTCCTGTGTTTTGAACATCTGCCACAAATTCATCAACTATTACTTTTACATTTTCTTGTACAACATTGTCATTTCTTTCAGTCAATGTCACTAACGGAGATATTAATATTAATGCTGCTGCAATTACTAATGCTATAATTATAGAAGTTGATGATAATGCTGCTCCTCTCATAAGTCCCACTTCCTTTCTCATTCATTTTTTTCTTTTACAGTCTCATATTTTGCTAACATATAATCTAAATCCTTTGAAAACTCCTTTAGCATTACTATTTTAATAGTGTTATCCTTCTCTTTTGTATATTCATCTATCAATTTTTTTAGTTCACTCATATTTTCTTTTTCTGATTTTATTTCTTTTCCATAAAGTTCTACTCTCTTAATTAATTTTTCCTTTATTATTACTATATCCTCATTACTTGCATATAAAAGTCTTTGAAAAATCTGATGAGGTTCTTGATATTTAAATATTGGTATATTCATACATTCTTTATCAAATCTGTCATAAAAATTTTCCATTTTCATTGGAATACATTTAAATATTTCATCTGCCTTTTTCTTGTACATTTTATCTTTTAGTTGATTATTTAACTCATAAAATTTGTTTAAAATATCTTCCATGTCTTCCGCTATATTACTAATAGCTATTTTAGATAATTCATTTTCTATATTAGCGCAATATTCTGAATTAGATGAAGATAAAGTCATTCCTTTTGCAAATAAATCTTTTAATGTATTAATATCATAAGCAATTAATTTTTTCCTACTAAAATAACTAAAGTAAGCATATAGTTTCACCATATCTACAAGCTGTATTTTACCTTTTTTTACTTCTGTCAATATTTCTTCTATCATATCCAAAAATTCATCATCTGATATTTTCCAATATTCCTCTGTTAATAATTTTTTATATGCAGGTATTTTTACTAATCCAGAAATATTTAGTACCTTTTCCATATCATCTTTAAAAAGTCTCATATCAAATATTCTAGTTCTAACATAATATTCTATAAATTTAAAATATCTGTATTCTGCCTTAAAATTATAATAATAATTATTATCAAATTCTTTAATGTAGAATTGTTTATTATCCATTAAAACTCTTGAAGATACTAATATAGATTTATATTCGTCATTGTTTTTTATATCTACAAATTTATCTTTAGTTATTTTTCCAGCTTTTATTTCAAATGAAATTGCTATGGTAAAAATTAGCATTGTTTGCATAACTCTATTACTTACATTTGGATAACTTTTATTTACCATTTCAAATACTTTTTGAAAATCATTTAGTGCATGTTTTAATATTCTTAAATTTCTTGTTCCACTTTTATTAAATGTCGATATTATTATATTTGTATTCTGCCTTAAGAATCTAATTAAGTCTACATCATCTTCATACCTCATAAGTATTCCATTTATAATGTAATCAAACTTTGGAGCATATTCAAATGTTTCTCCAATTAATTTTTCTTTTATTCTTTCATATTCATTTGCTTTATCAAAAATATGTTCAATTTTATCTTTGATTTTTTCAACCATAGGTTTATCTTTTTTTAATAATTCGCCTTGTTTGTCAAGTAGATATGTTGCTATAAATGTTTTCATTTCCAAGTTATTACTTTTTAATTTAGTTGACAATTCTTTTTCATTACATATTATTATTGTTTTTATATGGTCATGTTCTACAAAGTTATTTATATATCCTAATATATCTATTACATCAACATTAGCTCTTTCTAAATCATCAAAACATAAAACCTTATCATCTGTAGCAAAAAATTCTTCATAATTTATTTTATTGTCATTTTGAGCTATACCAAATAAATTTGCCATATCTATTCCAGTTTTTGCATATTCTGGTATAGTCTTTTCTTCATGTTCATCCATGTATTTTCTTAAGTTTTTATCCATTAATTGTGTTGTTTCTATAAATATTTTTTTACTAATATCTTCTAGATTTGAAATTCCATATAATGACATATAAATAGTTGTATATTGTTTTCCATTTAGTCTCATCGTGTCTATTTTTCTTCTTATTTTATTATTCCAAAAATATGTTTTACCTGATCCCCATTCCCCGTTTATCATTATTGCATAATCTGTATAATCAGCTCTTATATAATCTAATATGCTCTCTACTAGCTCTTCCATTTTTCCTCCTCATTAGGGTATATTTTAATCTTTTGCAATTGTTAACACTCCTATATTTTTTCTGTCAATATTGCTCTCCACTAACATTTTTGCACATTCATTTAAAGTATTCCCTGTTGTATAAATATCATCTATTATTAAAATCTTCTTATCTTGAAGCTTGTCTATATTTTTAATTTGATAAACTCCTTTTGCATTATTTTGTCTTTCTTCTTTATTTAATGTGCTTTGTGGTGGATTGTTTTTTATTTTTTGTAATATGTTTTTTTCTATTTTTATAGATGTTATTTTTGATATTTCTTTTGCTATAAGTTCACTTTGATTATATCCACGTTCTTTTAGTCTTTTTTTACTAATCGGTACTATAATAATTATATCATATTTTTTTATTTTTTCAAAATTTTTTGCTTTATTTTCTAAAAAATATGAAATTGTTTTATATGTATATGGTTTTTCTTTAAATTTTAGTGATAATAATTGACTTCTTATTATATTTTCATATTTAAAAAAATAATAATGTTCAACAAAATTTTTTGAGTTATCATCTTTATAGTCATCCATCATAAAGCAAAATTCTTTATTTAATTTTACTTTACATATATTACATAATGGTTTTGTGCCTACTTTTCCACATATACTGCATACTTGTGGATATATTAAATTCAAGATTTTTTCTGTTATTTCATTCATCCTTTTAAATTTTACCATATTTTACATAATCAGTCAATGATTATTAAAAAGAAAAGATACTTGAAAAACAAGTACCTCTATATATTTTTTATTACTTTGCATGGATTTCCGACAGCAACACTATTTTCAGGAATGTCTTTTGCAACTACACTTCCTGCTCCGATTACTACATTATTTCCTATTTTAACACCTGGTAAAACAACTACATTTCCACCAAACCATACATCATTTCCTACTTTTATTGGTTTTGCATATTCTAATCCTTTATTTCTTGTTTCTGCATCTAATGGATGACCTGCTGTGTAAAATCCGCAGTTAGGTCCAATAAATACATTATCTCCAAATACAACTTTATTAGCATCTAATATAACTAAATTATGATTTGAATAAAAGTTTTCTCCAATTTCAATATTATAACCATAGTCACATTCAAATAATTGTTCTATTAGGAAGTTATCTTTTGTTTTTCCTAATAACTTTTTCATAATTTCAGTTCTTTCATTGATTTGGCTTGGTTTTAAATGATTATATTCATAGCATAAATCTTTTGCTTTTATTCTTTCATTCATAAGTTCTTCATCATAGTTGGCATCATATATTTCACCTAACAGCATTTTTTCTTTTTCACTCATTGAATAATTCCTCCAATTACTTAAGTGTTAAATTTATTTTAATTTGTTATAATCTTCTTCACTTACTGGTTCTAGCCATTCATTAGATGTATTTTCTCCTGGTACTTCTACTGACAAATGTGCAAACCAACTATTTCTAGCTGCCCCATGCCAATGTTTTACATTTGCAGGTATTACTACTACATCTCCTGGCTTTAACTCTTGTGCTTCTTTTCCCCATTCTTGATAATATCCTCTACCACCTGTCACAAGTAAAATTTGACCACCATTTTTGCTAGATTTATGAATATGCCAATTGTTTCTACATCCTGGCTCAAATGTTACATTTCCTATTGCAACACCTTCTGTTGTTAACATTTTTAAATAGCTTTGTCCTACAAAATATTGTCCAAAAGGATTTTTTTCTCCTCTTTCAAAAATAGCTCCATTTTTTATTTCTTCATTTTCCATTATTATCATTCCTTCCTTTTTTTATTATATATTTTTTTGGTTATAATAACAAGTATTTATTAGATTTTTTCCATTTAGTATGAAAATTTTAAAAATTGAAAATCTCCCGAATAGGCTGAAGTCTAGTAGACCTCAGTATTCGGGAGAATATAGTTTTGGTGCCCAAAGTGGGACTCGAACCCACATGGTTTCCCGCACGATTTTGAGTGTTTAAACTCCTGTGTTCATTTAGCACCATTAATTCCTTGTTGTCCCTTTTTATACATCTAATAAATCCTTCTAACAACTTGATTATGTGCTGATTTTATCATACTATCAATAGTTTCGCAAGTTTTTGAAAAAATATTAACTTTGTTAGACATTTGTTAGACTTGCTTTTATTTTCTTAAATACCCTACTGGATACTTGTCATTATTACTTTTTGCTACAAATGCAACTTTTTTATTTTTATCATTAAATTTACCAATAAATACCTTATCAGCATAATCTGTTATTTCTTCATTTTCAACATCTTCTATTCCTGTTATAGTTGTTCCTGTAGCTCCTTTTATTTGTGTAAATATTTCTATTGTTAATCCTAATTCTAATGATAAGTCTTTTAATCTTTTGCTCAATTCTTTATAATTAGCATTAATATCTTTTTCTTCTAAATCAAT
Source organism: uncultured Clostridia bacterium (assembly GCA_944387425.1). GTDB lineage: Bacteria > Bacillota > Clostridia > TANB77 > CAG-508 > CAG-269. The sequence goes on along the minus strand of CALXEV010000012.1, from coordinate 29,621 downwards.
TATTATTACATCAATTTCTTTCTCTGTTTTTAATTCTCTGCTCTTTTGTTCTATATAGTCAATGGTTAAATCTCTGTTTTTATCTATATATAATTTATTTCTTTTATTTTTTGATATTCTATCTTGTAATTCTTCTTGGGCATCATCTGTCAAATTAAATATTGCTACTTTCATTTTTATTTTTACTATACGTTCTGCAAACTCTATTGCTAGATTTATATATTGTGAATATTCATCTGCTACTATTACTAGATTACTATTTTTATTCTTCATCTTTCTTGCTCCTTTCAATAATATTTTACTAAAATACTATGTGTTTATATAGTACTAAAAGTAACCTTTCTAAAAAAAGTACTAAAACTCGTCGTATTTTTTTAAAATCTCTGTTATAATTTAAGTATTAAATGTAACGAACGTTAGATTTGTTACTTAAATAGGAGGAATTTGAAATGTCTGTAAAATTAGGAATAGAATATGGTGTGGCTAGAATTAGTACTGGTAAGCAAAATATAGAAAGACAAATAAGAAATATACTAGCAAAATACCCAAATGCTAAAATTATAAAAGAAACTTTTACTGGTGTTAAAATTGAAGGGAGAAGAGATTTTGAAAATTTATTAAAAATACTAAAAGAAGGAGATACTTTAATTTTTGATTCTGTATCCCGTATGAGCAGAAATTCAGAAGAAGGTTGTAATTTGTATGAGGAATTATTTAATAAGGGAATTAACTTAGTATTTCTAAAAGAAAGTTATATCAATACAGAAGTGTACCGAAAAGCATTAGATAATCAAATAAACATTGTCTTAAAAACTGGAAATGAAGCCACTGATGAACTTATGAAAACAATTATATCAGCTTTAAACAAATATACAATAGCACTAGCAAAAGAGCAAATAAAAAAAGCCTTTGATCAAGCAGAAAAAGAAGTTCAAGATTTACACCAACGAACAAAAGAAGGTATTTTAACTGCAAAATTAAATGGAAAACAAATAGGACAACCTCGTGGAGCAAAACTAACCACTAAAAAATCTATTAAATCAAAGGAAATAATTTTAAAACATTCAAAAGATTTTGATGGAACTTTAAATGATATTGAATGTATGAAATTGGCTAATGTTTCTAAAACTACTTTTTATAAATATAAGAAAGAATTAAAAAAAGATACAATACTTTAATCTATTTTTAATTACCATACTTTTTTTAGGGGCTATGGTAACAATGACAGACAAAAAACAAAATATTTTTTTAGTATTGTATCAAATTTTATTATATGACAATTTATTTTATTTTCCAAGCCGGTATTATGAAATTTCCACTTTAAAAACCTCTTCTCAGTTTTTATGATTTGCAATTAATATATATGTATCTAAGTTTCATGCTACTAAATATTGTTTATAAATTGTTTTGACAGTTTCATCAAGCAAATTAAATATGATAGTAACATCATTGTTTATACAAAAATCACATAATGAGTGCATAACCATTTCTGCCACTTCTTGGTGCATATATCCATAATGTCCTGTTCCTAATGATGGAATAATCACACTTTTATATCTTTCTTGTTTAATTATTTCAAATAAATTCAAATAACTTTCTTTTAATTTTTTTATTGGTTCTTTTTCCTCATAATATCTAGGTGGGTGTATATGTATTATTTCTTTTGCAAGTCTAAAACCGTGGTGTAATTCTTATTTCATTTACTTTCATTTCTGTATTCCATTTATTATGACAATAATTTTCTAATAATTCTATACCTGCATTTTCATAAATTGCTCCACAAACGCCTCCTCCATATTCCATATATTCATTGGCTGGGTTTACAATAGCTTCTATATTTGTAGAATTTTTTATTATATCTCCACTTACTAAAATTAGTTTTTCCATATACTCTCCTTAAAAAACTTATATTATGAAATTTTCACTTTAAAAACCGCTTCCCAGTTTTTATAATTTGCATTTAGTATATCTGCAACTCTATCTTTAATTGCTCCTGGTACTTCTAAAATAATATGCTTGTCTTTCAAGTTTTTACTTTGTAGTCCTATCCTAAAACCATGTTTTCCATATCCTAGTGCAAATATTATTGCTGTCGTTACATTAGTAAATATTCCTTTATTTTCTTTTATTAATATAGTTTGATTAGTTTTGTTTAATTCTTCATATAAATTTTGTTCTATTATATATAATGTTTTTAATATTTCTAAATCTCCATTTTGTTTAATAACATTTAATCCTTCTTGTATTTCTTCTATATGTCTTTGTACTGTTTCTTTTGGGTAGTTTTCATCTTGTATCATTTTATGAAAATTGTCTATTATTATTTTTTCTATATCTAAATCTTCCATATTTTTAAAATCCTTTCATATATATCGCATTTATTATATGATAATATAGTTATTTTTCCAAGCTAGTATTTTAAAAAGTCCACTAATTTTTTTGTTTAGTGAACTTTTATTTTTAAAATACCATATCATAAGTTAATGTATCAGTACCAATAGTAAATGTAACTGTTTTATTATGTGTAGTATCTTCTTTTGTTACTGTTTTATTTGTTACACTTAATTTATAATAACTACCTTCCATATAATTATATGATACCATATCCTCTTTTATATCTTTTATTATTTCAGTAGAGACAGAAGTATATTGATTATATAATGTATATCCTAGAGCTGCTTCAACTTCTTCTGCACAATTAAATATTTCTTTTGCTTCCCACTCTTTTGGTTGTGCTGTTATTTTTATTTCTTTTAATATATTATCTTTTGTAATAGTTATAGATAAAGTCATAGGGAAGTCATAATTAATGCTTCTAGTTTTAGTAGTAGTTATTGAATATGTTATATTATTTCCTTCTTCTGTTTTAGTAAAGTCATCTAATGTTAAATCTTCATCATAATAAAAATAATCTGCTCTATATCCATCTCTTGCATAGTTTACATTATTTACTGTACTTGTTGAACCATAACTTAATTCTCTTACAAATTGCTCCATATCTATTTTTGTACTTGTTGAACTTCCAATATTATTAACATCTATGTTACACTCTAATAATGCACTTTCAAAACTTGTTAAATCTGTAAAATATACTTTATTTCCTGTTTCATCTAATAGCCAATAGTCTGTTCCATCTGTACATACAATTCCTTCTGTTCCTTGTAAACTTGGATATTTTGCATATATTTGTTCTAATAAATCTCCAGTTGTTGTTTCTGTGGCTTCTGCACTTGCTTCTGATAATGTTACATTCTTATCAAATATATATGTAGCACCAGTTGAACTTGTATATTTTAATGTTCCATCTTCTAATATATTTATTGTTTCTGTGTATGGCTCAAATGTTTCCGGGTCTTCTGCCATATCATAATATGTTACTGTTAAAGTTATTGTATCTCCTTCTATTTTATATGTACCATTATATGTTACACTTTCTGACATATCGTATGTCATATTCATCACAAAACTTGTTTCTGTATTAAAATTTATATATCCTGTAACACCATAAGTAGAACAATTATAGTTTGTTCCTATTTCTATTTTTGAAGTTTCTTGTTGTTCCTCTACAACTTCACTTGGATTAGTATCTTCATTATTTTTATTTTTTAAAATTATCGCAACAGTTATACATATAGCTATTAAAGCAACTACTATTATTGGTATAATTATTTTTAATTTTGGTAATCTATGTTTTTTTATATTTGTATTTTTCGCATTTATTGTATTTTCTATTTCTTCATTACTTGCTTTTATAGGTGTTCCACAATATGTGCAAAAAATATTACCCTCTTTTATTTCTCTTCCACATTTTTTACAAATCATTTTTAATCTATTCCTTTTCTTTTTATTTAATTTCTCATTCTAGTGAATCCATAGTTGTTCCTAACATAAGATAAAAACCACTTGAATTAGGATTATCCATTATACCGTACTTTAAACCTTTTACTGATTTAGTAGCAGTAGTACCATCAAAATTATTTTTTATTGTCATTATCGCACTTGCTAATTCTTGTTGATTTATTGCATTTAATGCATCATAGAGGATAGAATAATTAGTATTAATTGAACTAGTATTAAGCCTTGTTCCACCATTATATGCATAATAGATACAAATTCTTACAACATTTCCAGTTGATTTATTTTCAAGAATAAGAAATGGATATGCTGCCAAAGTCCCATGCAATGTTGAATTTCCTATAGAATATACATTATAATTTCCTCTACTATCTTGAAGTTTTTTAGTATATTTATATTCTGTTGTTGCATTATTTGCTGAAATTATTTCGCTTATTAACTCAGTTGCATTTATTTTTAGTTCATTATTTTTTATATCTAGCACCTGCAAATTATCTGAAATATTATTTTGTATAAGTGTATTTGAATTATTTAATGTTGTTCCATTATTATTATTATTTAAATTTGATGTTTCATCTTTATTAAAAGATTTCCTTATTGCTAATACTATTCCTGTTAATATTAGTATTACTATTACTGATAATATTATAATTTGGTATATATCTAGCTTTTTGTTATTAACCTTTATTTTATTTCCACATTTGCCACAAAATTTTTCTCCTTCTTGTATTTCATTTCCACATTTTTTACATTTCATAAATATATCATTTCCTTTTTATATTTTATTTATTTATTACTTCTCCGTTTTTTGTTATTTCAAATGTTTGTCCCTGATATGTTATTGTTAATGGAAAACTATCTTCTGTTATTTCTTCTGGTAATCCAGAAATCCCCTCTAAATCTTCTAATTGCATTTGTAATGAGTCGTACCACATTCTATTATATTCATTTCCATTTGGGTCTACATCCATAAATGTACAATCATTTACTATCATATTTATAAGTGCTTCGGCATTATCTTTTTTATTCTGTGTTATACTTTCTTCTTCGTTTGTTTTTCTTTCATTTTCCATACTTTCATATGTTTCTTTACTAATCCATTGTTTATCTAAAGCATATTTATTAATATCTCCTTTTATACTACTTATAGTTTTAACATTGTTAATAGTTGTTTGTATAGTTAAATCAGTACCACTTTTATCCAAACCGTCTGTAATAAAACCACAATCACTTTTTATACCTTTACTAACCTCAACTATGCCTTCATCTATTATTTCTTCCATTGATTTTCTATTTTCTTTTAACCATATATTAAAATCATTTATTTTTATTACTCCTTCTAATGCTTTAATTGCATATCCAGTAAAGATTGGTTTTATGCCATATGCTTCATATCCTTGATTTGCATATTGAGGTTCAGTATAGAAAATATAACATCCAATTAATTTATCATTAATCGTATATGACTGTGTATCTAGTGTTGCATTCTCTATTATATATTTTTCATCAAACGAACAACTTTCCAGTAAAGCTTCTGATGCTATATTTTCTATTATGTGTTCTTTTCCTGCTTGTTTTCCAATAGTCATTAATTCATTTAAATTATTGATATTTTTAGTTTCATCTTTATTTATTTCTTCATCTGTATTTATTTTTTCATTTGTGTTCATTTCTTCACTTTTTATGTTATTAACATTTTTATTTGAACTTTTGAACTTATTATTAGAAATAATTATAGATACTATTATTAATGTTATCATTACACTTACAACTATTAACAATATTATTTTTCTTGTTTTATTATTAACTATTTTTGTTCCACATCTACCACAAAATTTTTCTCCTTCTTGTATTTCATTTCCACATTTTTTACATTTCATAACAAATTTTCCCTTTCTTTTTTGTCTTTCGACAAAATAATACAATTATCTATTATCAATATAACACTAATTCATATTTTTTACAAGTCTTACTAATAATGTTTTTAAAAAGTATTATTCTATGTTCTAGTACATAGACTTATACCAGTTATAATGATGATAGTTTTTGGAGGTAACAATATGGATTTTAAAGATTTTAAAATGGATAACTTAAGACAAATAAGAGAAAAGAAAAATATAACTCAAACTAAATTATCTGTTGATATAGAAGTATCCCAAGAGTTAATCTCTCATTACGAAACTGGCAAAAGTAAACCCAACATTGAAACATTACTAAAACTTGCTGAATATTTTAATTGTAGTACAGATTATCTACTTGAAAGAACCAACAACCCTAGTACTGTTAAAGACTTAAATAAAAGTGAAATTGAAATAAATAATATTATAGATAAATATAATTCATTATCTGCTGAAAATAAAAGACAATTAGATAATTACTTAAATTACTTATCTAATCAATAGTTAAAACCCACGACCTTCGTTTTACCATGTTTTATATATTTTTCCAATGAAATTGTATTGACTAATTATAAAAGAAATTTAAAATATGAATATTAATTAAATATGTCGATATATAATTAAAGAGCTGTTATATTTTATCTTACAGCTCCTATTTTTTTATAAATTAGATTTGTTCGCTTGTTTTTAATTGTAAAATATTGTATTATATTAGCAACCTTTCTTGTCAAAAGGTAGTCTTTTACTTAAAGGCGGAAAGGGGGACAAGTGTAATGACTAATTCTGACCTTATTCTAAAATTGGTTGAAATGCTTTTAAATGAAAGGACTAATAATAATGAACTTCAAGCCAAATTAGAAGAAAACAAAAAAAGTGAAGGCTAAAAGTGTCATTACATAGCCGAAAGTGAAGAAACTTGTTACAGGGTTTTTTCACTTTTTTAATATAAAAAAAGTATGTGCAGTTACAGATACACATACCAGACAAATGAAATGACACAATTCTGACCTAAAGTGCATTTCTTACTGTAACTATATAATAACATCATTTCTTAGTTTTGTCAAATCTGTTTTTTCCTAAATTCAAAAAAATTCTCTACCTATTATTTATTATGTGTTATAATTTTAAAAAATATTAAATATGAAGTGGAGTTGTAGTAAATATGGAAAATAGTATTTCAAGTTTATATGAAAAATATTTTGATGACATATATAGTAATATATCACATGAAGGTTTAGAAATATCTAAAAAAGTTGTAGAACTAGAAAATAAACTAATACCCACACTAAGTAAAGAGCAAAAAAAATTATTAGACCAAATTAATAAATATGAAAATGATAGAATAGATTTAATAACAAAAGAAACTTTTAAATTTGCTTATTCTTTAGCTACAAATCTAATTTTAGAAAGTTTAAAAAATTATAATGAAAAAAATAACTAAAAAATAGCATTAATTATAAATACTAAAAAATTATCTTAATTTTAGTGTTTTAATTTTAAAAAATCTCATATTAAAATTACTAAAAAATCTCTTTATCTAATTACTAAAAAATATTAGTGGAAAAAGTGGATGTTTTTTAAAAACTTTAATTTTTTTTAATATATATATTAGTTATATAAGTATAGTAAATATATAAAAAGTTTTTTTAAATTCTCCACTTTTTCCACTTAAATGTAATAATATGATTTTTTTTTAGTTATTTTTCTATGTGGTATTTTTTTGTAGATTCTTCTTTTAGTTGAGAACACATTGAATAACCATACACGAATGCTTCTTGTACCATATCATCTATCATGATATTTTCACACTCTTTATATTGTGTCATTATTTCTTTTTGTTCATCTGTAAATGTTTTTTCTATATCTTCATTTATTTCATTTCTTATTTTCAATGCTAGTTTATATCTTTTACTTGGTTGATATATTTCTTCTATAAAATTTTCATATAATCTTAATATTACAGGTATTTCTTTTATTTTTTCTTCTCTGTATATTTCAAATTCTTTGTAAAATCCTTTAAAATAATCTTTTACATTTGTTTGTCTTTTTTCTTCTATTTTTTTGTTATCTATTTTTAATTCTTTATTTGAAATGTCATTTTTATAAAGTAGTGCTAATTCTTCTAATAATTCATTTTTTCGTTTTTCTTTATCACTCATTTTATTTTCTCCCTCCAATTTCCAACATTTACTAATCTCAAATCTAATAAATTACTACTTTCTTTTACTGTTTCTTGTAATAAATCTATTAATGCCTTATCTTGACTTAATTTAAACATTTTTTTGTATTTCTTTATTTGTTTTTTACTTAATGAAATTGTTTCTCCATTGTGTTGTCCTGCTATAAAGAAAGTTCCTGCTATAATATCATTTTGTATTGCTCTATTCATGGGTAAATTATATATTTTTCCTTCTTCATTACATATTAATTCTACATTATATTCAAGTTCCACAATTTCTATTAGTCCTCCTACAACTTTTTGCATATCTTTTAATGTATGTGGTATTTTCTTTTTATATGGTTCTTTATCTGGTTCTACTATTAATATTCTAATCTTATTCAAATTTAATCATCTCCAATTATTAATGTTAATTTTTTTATTTTTCATTATTGTTCTCTGTTTCTTTTATTATCTTTGCCATTGCTATTGTCATCATTTCTGCATAATAACAATTTTGACATAATTTAATTTTTGGATTTAATTTTGATGTTTCAACATAACCAGTTATTTCTTTGTTACAATATTTACATTTCATATTTTAAATGCTCCTTACATTGTTAAATATTTCATATTTGAAGTAAAGTAATATACTACTTCTCCATTATGCCATTTATCTTCTATTGCCTTTACTATTTTTACTTCTAATGCTCTTATTAAATAATCACTACTATTTTGTTTTTCTAAGTATTTTTTACAATTTTTTCTTATCTGTTTTTCTAACATTTCTTTTAGTTCTTGTATTTCTGTTCTTGTCAAAATATCATTTTCATATTTTTTAATATTATTTTTAAATTCTGTGAATTCACTTATACTATTAAAATAAGTAATATCAAATATTTTATTTGTATAATCTTCTAATATATGTGTGAAATCATTATCTTTAAATGTTAGTTTTATTATCATATATGTTTCACTTCCTCTTACTTAACTTGTTACAAAATTATATATTGTCTTATAAAATCAATATAATATAAGCAAGTTCCATTTTTTGTTGTTGCATAAATTAGGTCTGCTATTGTTATGTGTAGTTGATTTAATAAGTGTTCTTTATCTTTTCGTATTCTTTCATAATCAAAAGCTGTTGTTTTCCAGTTCTTATTTATATTATTTAAATATCTTGTAATATTTTCTTTTACTTTATCTGCAAGTAATTCTCTATGTTCTCGCTGTCCTGGACTTTTAAAACTAAATTCGTTGTGTGTTTTGACATCTTTTAAAAATTGCTTGTATTCTTCTACGCCTATATAATTTGTTGCTACAAAAGGTCCACCATCATCAAAATATTTTTCCAAAACCTGCATGTAATAATCATCTTTTAATCGTGCTACAATTATCATTTTTTGTTTTCCTTTCCATTAAAAAATTAGATGTTAATTGAATTTTGTAGTATTTCTTCTACACAAATTATTAACATCTAATTTTAATTTTTTATTATTCAGTTTTTGAGTATTCTTAATTTTTGTATTTTGTGAATATGGTTGAGCATATTTTTTATATTTTGCTCCTGCTGGTCCAATAGTTAGTCCTCCTGCTACAGCTCCTGCTTTTAATTTTGGTATTGGCTCTGTTGCTTTTTTTGTTCCTCCTGCTACTAAAAAATTATTGCATAAATTTTTTCCTTGTGTATTATCTCTTATAGTTATTTCAATTTTTCTTTGTTTCAAACACACTTTTCTCACCACCTTTACTTATATTTGTTACTTCTAATTCTAACAGATATTTTAAAATGGGTAAAGGATTTGTGCGAAAGTTCGTTTTTACAATTTTCTTATTAAATCCACAAATTTATTATATTTTGTAAGATAAATCAAGTCTATTACATTTCTTGTATCTTTGGTATCTACTATGCAATGTACAATTCCTTTTTCTTCTTCATTTCCTAATTTTAAGTATATTGTTATGTCAGTTATATTCATTAGTTCTACAAGTTCTTTTAGTTCTTGTTTTAATGGTATATTATTATTTTCTATTGTAGGTACTGTAACTATTATTGTAACTTCCAATTCTTTTGCTAGTTCATTTATTGTTTTTAAAATATTTACTTTTGTATCATTTATTGTCACTGTATTAATTACAATTAGTTGTATGTCTTTTTCTAGCTTCAAATCTCGACATTTTTCTTTAAATTCATTAATAGTAATTCCTTCTTCTGTATTAATATAAAGTGGTGCATTATTTATTTTTTTGCAACTTTCTTTTACTCTTTTTTCTTCCACATTATTTAATATTTCTTTTGTTATATATAATTTCTGTCCTTCTGTTTCATCAAACAATACTTCTGCTTTTCCTTTTGTTTTTGCTGTTTCTAATTCTTCTTTTGTTAATATTGTTTTTATGTATCTACTATCTATAATTTTGTTTATATCTACTGTTGAACAAATTGAAGTGAGTATATTTTTTGTGTATATTTTAAATTCTTCTTCTACATTTTCTAAATCTAAATCTGTAAATAAAGCTGTTTTTATATTTTCATCTATTGCTATGTTTTTTACTAGATTTAATGCAAATACATTTTCAATTTCATCTGTACTTGTTATTAATATTATTTGTGGTTTATCTATTTTAATTGTTTTATCTAAATCTTTGAATCCTGTTTTCATTTTTTCTTTTCCTTATTATAGTATTTTTTATATACTATAATATACTTTTTAGCTTTTTACAAGATTTTCTTGACAAATGTTTCAGTATATGTTTTATACTAATAATATTTTACTATCTCTTACTATTTACTTGTGTAAAAAATGTAATATCAAAATTTTAAAATATCATTTTACACAACCTTTTCCATCATTCAACTTGCATTTTTGTTATAGTGGAATACATATAACCTAGTAAGATGAGTTCCTAATAAGACTGCTTTACACAAATTACACTTTTTGTTATCAATGTATCAAAATTAAAATATATAAGATTATTATGTTTCCTGTATATAATAAAAATAAAAATATATAAGTATATAATAAAAAAAATGTAAAAAGTGTAATTTGATACTTGCCTTACTTATAATTACTAGGTTTTATCAATTACACTTGATTGTACTTTTTTACACTAAAATTGTAATTCAATTATTTTTCTTTATTTGTTCTATATCTGATAATTCTTTTTCTAATTTACTTATTTGTTCTTTTATTTTCTTTTCTTGATAATTATAATCATTATATTTTGATATCTGTTTTTTCTTCACTACTTCATCTATAAATTCATCAAACATTATACCTATCTTTTTTTGTAAAATTGCTTTTGCCATTGTTTCTATGGTTACTCTGTATGGTGTTGATATTTCCATAGGTATATATTCTTTGTCATTATCATTTTCCAATAATTCATTTTCTGTTAAGTCTACTTCCATTTCATTAAATAAACTATCAAAAAAATTTTTAAATTTCCCACCGCTATAATATGATAAAACTTTTAAGGCTTCTCCGTAAAACACATCTACTAAGCCAATATCTGATGTTAGATAATTTGAGATATCTGAATGATTGAAGCCATATATACTTTTTACTTCTTCTTCAAATTTTTTCCCATAAACAGTGGTGTTCTTTATTTCTTCTCTTGCTGCTATTGATTTATCACTCATACCTAATCTTTTTCCAATTATTTCATTATCAGCCTTTTTATTATCTGTATTTCCTAGTAAATATGAAACACTTACATCAAAATAATTTGCTAATTTTTGTAATCTATCATTTTGTGGTAATATCGTATTATCTTTATTTAACCAGTTTGTAATATTAGATTTGTCAACATTTATAGCAGTAGCTAAATCTATATTTTTCATTTCTTTTTCATCCAATAGTTCTTTTAATCTTCCTTTAAAAATTTTTGTGTTATACTCTTCTTCATTTACTAATTCTACCCCTAGTTCTTCTTTTTCTACATTATATTCTTTAAGTATTCTACTTATAGCATCAGAACCTATTATTGCTCTATAATAGTACCAATTACGTATTGTTTCATCTGAATAACCCAAATTACTAGCAATATCTTCAAAACTGCCTAATTCTTTTAACTTATTTTTAAACTTATTATAATCTTTTATTATCCATTTGTTCAAATGTTTTGAATTTTCCATTTCATTTTCCTCCAAAGTTCAAAAATTCTTTACATTTACAAGACATTTAAAAATCTAGTATCATATATGCAGAAAAGAACAAAACAACTTTAGCATTATTTTATATAAAAGGTCTGCAATTACATTATATCATAAAAACTTAATATTGCAACGATTTATTTACATTGAAAATTAAATAAGAGAGAGGTGAATAAAAATGTCAAAACAAGAACAGCTCCAATGGGAGCAACAAACTTTAGGACAAGCACTTGATATTTTATGTGATGATACTAATAGCTACGACCAAATAATAATATTTGGTGCTGAACATTTAACACCATCAATGAAAAAAGTGCTAGGAATAAAAAAAGAAGATTAGAAAACTATCAATTTTCAAAATCTTCTTATAAGATAGAATGCTTGTAATCTCTATCTATGTTTTAAATCTCTAAAATTATATTAACATAGAAATAGCGAAAAATCAAGCTTTCTATCAAATATTTATTATTTGAGGAGGTTAAAATGGAACAAAATATTTTTGATTTCGTGAAAAAGCAGGTAAATGCTCGTGAGTTAGTAAAAAGTATATTAGGAGAGCCACCAGTAAAAAATGGAGAAACTTGGAAATGGCATTCGCCATTTAGAGATGGAGATAGTGACCCATCATTATGTGTTAACGAAGTTAGCATAACAGACTTTGGTGGAGATTTTAAAGGAGATATTTTTAAATTTGTTGTTTCTATGGGTAAAGCAATTAATAATTTTGAAGCATTAAAATATATTGCAAAAGAATTTAATATAGAATTACCAACCAATTATAATACACAAATTACAAATATTACACAAAATAACAATATAACATACAATAAAACTTTTGAATTAAAAGCAACTGATAATAAGCCAGAAGAAATATATTGTATGTTTGATACTACAGCTTTTGCGAAAAAGCCAACAGGAGAAGAAATAGGAATTATAAAAAATAATATTGCAAATTTACAACCTATGGCTTACCAATTAAAAGATATAAAAGAAAAATTAATTACAGGTCATACTTGTATACCAGCAGGAATCAAATCACAAACCGACTGGAATGATAATATCAATTTTTATCAAATATTTATGGTTGATGTAGATAATGTAAAAACTGTAAATGGTGTAAAACAAAATATAACTGCGGACAATGAAGAACACATTACAGTTGATAAAATTATTAGTTACTGCAAAGAAATTAACTTGTTGCCAACATTTGTATACTATACATTTTCGCATACAGAACAGCAACACAAATTTAGATTAGTGTACATATTAGAAATGGCAATACAAAGCCAAGAAATTGTAAAAGCAATATATAATGGTTTTAAAGAAACATTTAAGGATTATAATATAGACACAGCACCAACTAGTATAGCAACAATGTTTTTTGGTGGTACAAGTATTGCTTATGAAAGCAACACATTTTATAAAATTACAGAAACAACAAAAGAAGCTTCTAATGATGTTCCAACAGTTGAAATAATTGACAACTATGAATTACAACAATGTATGAAAGCATTAGAAGGAACAAATTATTTTATATATAATGGACATTTATATCATGCAAAAAGTGAAGATAAGTATGTACAATTAAGTAATTTTGTGACATATCCAATAGAAAAAATTAATTATATAAATGGCAGAGATACAGAGACATTTTATAAAATAAAATGCTTAATACTAGATGAACCAAACATTAAATTAGCTGAACAAGTAATAACTGTTGAACAGTTGCAAAAAAACAATTATATTTTAGGCTCAAGTTGGGACAAATACGCAATTACTTCAGCAGGAAGTACAATACCAGATAAATTAAGAGAAGCAAGTCAGCATATAGGTAGACACATTATGGAAGAAAAAAATATTTATGCACATACAGGATTTACTAGGATTAATGGTAAATTGTGCTATCTCTACCATGGAGGAGTGATTGGTAATGTTGAAGATGTTTTTGCAGATTTATCAATGGATAAGCTAGAAAGATTTTGTTTTACAAATAAAGAATTTGATACAAAACAAGCTCTTCAATGTAGTTTATCAATGGTATATATGGCAAGTTATGATATAACTATACCATTACTAGCAACAATATATACTGCGCCACTAACTTCAATGTTTAGTGAGTTAGGTATTCATCCAGATTTTATCTTATTTATACAAGGTAAAACTGGAACTAGAAAAAGTAGTATTGCTGCATTATCATTATGTCATTTTGGTATTTTTGATAGAGATACTTTTCCTGCAAGTTTTAGGGACACTCTAAATAGTATCGAAAAGATAGCATTTTTGATAAAAGATTCCATTATCGTAGTTGATGATTACAACCCCGAAATTATTGGAAGCAGAAAGCTAGATACAATGGAAAGGCTTTATGCAATGTATGGAGATAGAACTGGTAGAACTAGAATGTCTCAAAACGGTAAAACATTGAAATTGCCTTATGTTGCAAGAGGTATGTGTATTGTAACAGGAGAAACAGTACCTGATGTTGCACAGAGCCGAATTGCAAGGTCATTAATTTTAAACATTGAGCAAAATAGCATTGACCTAAACAAATTAACAGACCTACAAAATAATAGTGAAGAATTAGCTTTTTCTATGAAAAAGTACATAGAGTGGATTATAAAAAATGAACAGGACATTAAAAAATCTGCCAAAGAAAAATTTAACGAACTAAAAGAAAAACAAAATAAAAATGCTCATGGAAGAACAAATGAAATTGCAAATGCTTTAATAACTGGCTTCTCAATTTTTACAGAATTTTTAGTAGACAATGGTGTTATTGATAAATTAAAAAAAGAGGAATTAGACAAGAGTTGCTATCAAACATTAGTAAAACTTGTTAAAAATCAAACACAAGAAATTGCTGATTTGAAACCAACAGAAATGTTTTATAATGCTTTAGACCAACTATTTGCAACAAATAGTATTAGTGTATTAAATTATAGAACAGGTGAACTAGTAAAAGAACTATCTGAATGTGGTTCAAATGTAGGTTACTATGATGATGAAGAAGAACTTTACTATTTCTTTCCAAATGTAATCTATAATGCGATTATAAAATTATATGCTAGTGGAAATGTAAAATTTCCTATAAATGCAAAATCTTTATGGAAATATTTACTAGAAGAAAATAAACTCTATAGAACAGATAAAAGAAGATATACCATACAACGAAAAGTTAATGGACAATCAAAAACAGTTGTAGCAATAAAGCCAAGAGAAGATACCACTTTTGCAAATGATGAAAAACCTGTTGTATGGAATAAACCAAAACGTCCTAACATATATAATTCAAATACATTTTAAAATTATAATGTGTAAAAGGTGTAATATAAAAATGAAAATTACACTTTTTACACAAATCACACTATATACTATTTATAAAAATATAATTAAGGAGATGTGCAATACTATGGAGAAATTACAAATTAAAGAAATTGAAATATTACAAAAATACAAAGATGTACTTACTTTTCGAGAACTAAAAGAATTGTTGGGCTTTGGAAAAAATAAAGTTTACAAACTTTTACAAAATGGAGAAATCCCTAGCACTAAAATTGGCAGGGATTACCGAATATTAAAAATAAATGTTATTAATTATCTTCAAAATCAATGATAACTATCTACAAAATAACCCACTTAGTATATACTAGACTTCATTATAAGTGGGTTGTATTTTAAATATAGATTATGTGGTGGAATTGATTGACACATAAAAATAGAAATGAAAGGAGTAATTAAAGATGACAAATACAACATCAGAATATATAACTGTTACAAGCAACCTTATAACCAATAGAGGTTGGTTTCAAGTTATTCTCAATTATTATATAAATGGAAAGCGACAACAAAAATGGAAAAGCCTAGGAATTAAAGATGCCGTTGGAAATAAAACAAAAGCTAAGAAAAAACAAAAAGAAGTTGAAAGACAATTTGAAGAAAAGTTAAACACACCAACTAAAGAAATTATTGAAGAAAACAAAGGTGCTAATATTTTGTTCCAAGATTATTTAAAAAATTGGGTAAAGTTAGTTAAACCTACCCTAGAATTAACGACTTATGGTGGTTATGAAAGAACCGTTAAACTTATATCTAAATATTTTGAAGAACAAAATATTAAGCTTAGTGAATTAAAAACTTCTGATATTCAAACATATTATGATTTTTTATTAACTACTAGAAATATTAAATATAATACAGTAAGAAAATATCATGCAGTAATTCACAAATCACTAGAGGATGCAGTCAGACGAGGACTAATAGAAACTAATGTTGCTCGAAATATTAAACATCAAAAAAATGAACAATATATTGCTTCCTATTATAATAAACAAGAATTAGAAAATCTATTTGAAGTTGCTAAAGGTAGTTTTATAGAATTACATATCTTATTAGCTACATATTATGCTCTAAGACGCGAAGAAGTAATAGGTTTGACCTTTGACAATATAAATTTTGTGGATAAAACTATAAGTATTAGACATACTGTAACAAATGCTTGTGTGGAAGGTCATAGTTTTATGGTAGAAAAAGATAGAACAAAAAATATGAGTAGCAATAGAACTCTTCCATTAATCCCATATATTGAAGAACTACTTTTAAAAGAAAAAGAAAAACAAGAATATAATAAAAAAATTTTTGGTAATAGTTATAAAAATAAAAAAGGTTATATTTTAGTAGATGATGAGGGTGAACTTATAAAACCTGATAGAGTTACTAGAAATTTTGCTTTACTTTTAGAAAAAAATAATTTACGAAAAATACGTTTTCACGATTTAAGACATAGTTGTGCAAGTTTACTACTTGCTAATGGTGTAAACATGAAAGAAATCCAACAATGGCTTGGTCATTCAACATGGTCAACTACTGCTAATATTTATTCTCATTTAGATAGTAGTTCAAAAATAAATTCTGCTAATACAATAGCAAGTTTATTTTCAAAAAGTCAATAAAAAATCCTATACCTAACCCCAATTAGATATAGAATTTAATACATTTTTTGTATAAGGCATTTATACAACTTAGTTATATATAAAAACCAAATTGTTTGGTACCGATGGTGGGACTCGAACCCACATGGTTTCCCGCTGGATTTTGAATCCAGTGCGTCTGCCAATTCCGCCACATCGGCATATTTAATGCCTTATACAAACTATTAAAATTTGTTTGACATTTTGTTAGACATCTTAAAATTAAATTTATCATTAACATTTAAAACATTGTAATATCAACATTTTAATCAATTGTTTTCATTTTACTCACAAAACATTTTGAGTCGTGTGCGTCTGCCAGTTCCGCCATTCGGGCAATTTAAAATTTGTGCTTTGTAAATTTGCAAAAAACACTATTACATATTAACACAATTTTAATAATTTGTCTATACCTAAAATGTATTTTCTATTGACTATTTGGAAAAATTAAGGTATGATATATAATATTATATTTTAATTTATAGAAAAGAGGAATTTAAGTTTATGTTATGTTCAGAATGTAAGAAAAACACAGCTGTAGTTTTTATAAATAAAGTCGAAAATGGCGTTTCTTCAATGGAAGGGCTATGTAGAGACTGTGCTAAAAAAAGAGGACTAGATGTTCCAGAAGCACCACAAAATTCTACAAATAACAATGCAAGCAATCAACAAACAAATAATATAGATATGACAAATATGTCAAAACAATTAGAATCTTTATTTAAAGATTTATCATCAAGTCTAAAAATTGAAAACCTTGAAAATCTAGAAGATTTAGAAGATATAGACCCAGATGAAATTGATGAACAAGATGAAAACGGAACTCCTGCAATAGGAATTCCAATAGGTTCAATATTTGCTAACTTCATTCCACAAAATCAACGTCCTCAAAAAGATGAAGAAAGTAATGGAAGACAAAAAGTAAAAGTTGAAAAAAAGAAAAAAGAAAATAAGAAAAAGAAATATTTGGACACATACGGAACTAACCTAACATTAAAAGCTAAAAATGGTCAATTAGACATGGTTATTGGACGTGATAAAGAAATTCAAAGAGTTATTCAAATACTTAATAGACGTACCAAAAACAATCCTTGTTTAATAGGTGAACCAGGTGTTGGTAAAACAGCAATAGCACAAGGACTTGCAATAAAAATTGCAAATAACAATGTACCAGCAAAGCTTTTAAACAAAGAAGTTTATCTTTTGGATATGACTGCAGTTATAGCAGGAACACAATTTAGAGGTCAATTTGAAGCTCGTATGAAAGGCATTATAGAAGAATGTAAATCATATGGAAATATAATCCTTGTAATTGATGAAATTCACAATATAATTGGTGCTGGTGATGGTGAACATTCAATGAATGCTGCTAACATTTTAAAACCATCTCTATCTAATGGAGAAATTCAATTAATTGGTACTACTACTTTAAAAGAATATAGAAAATATATTGAAAAAGATTCTGCATTAGAAAGAAGATTTCAACAAGTTCTTGTAGAAGAACCAAATATTGACGATACTATCACTATTCTTGAAGGAATCAAAAAATATTATGAAGAATATCACAAAGTAAAAATCTCTAATGATGTAATTAAGCAAGCTGTTATAATGTCAGAAAAATATATTCATGATAGATTTTTACCTGATAAAGCTATTGATATTCTCGATGAAGCTTGTTCAAGAATAAATCTTGAAAACAAAGAATTATTTAGACTTGAAATATTAAAACAAGAGCTTGCAAAAGTTCAAGCTGAAAAAGAAGATGCAGCTAATGCTGATTCAACAGAAGATTATCAAAAAGCTGCAGATTTAAAAACTAGAGAATGTAGATTAATTGAAGAAATCGACCATTTAAATAGTACTATTAAATTAAAAAATCTTACTGTTCAAGATATTGCACAAGTAATTGAAAACTGGACAAAAATACCTGTTAAGAAAATTACAGAAGCAGAAACTCAAAAACTACTAAATCTTGAAACAAATCTTCATAAGAGAATTATTGGGCAAGATAAAGCTGTAAGTGCTGTTTCTCGTGCAATAAGAAGAAACCGTGCAGGATTACAAAGTTCAAAAAGACCACCATCATTTATATTTGTAGGACCTACTGGTGTTGGTAAAACAGAGCTTGCCAAAAGTTTAGCATATGAAATGTTTGGTTCAGAAGATTCTATAATTCGTATAGATATGTCTGAATATATGGAAAGTCACTCTACATCAAAACTAATTGGTGCACCTCCAGGATATGTTGGATATGATGATGCAGGTCAACTTACTGAAAAAGTAAAAAGAAAACCTTATTCTATTATTCTTTTAGATGAAATAGAAAAAGCTCATCCTGATGTATTCAATATTCTTTTACAAGTTCTTGATGATGGAAAACTAACAGATTCTCAAGGAAATACAGTAAGTTTCCAAAATACAATTATAATAATGACATCAAATGCTGGTTCTAATTTAAATAACAATTCAATTGGTTTTGCAAAGCAAACTGTTGATACAAATAAAATAGAAGAAAATTTAAAACAAGTATTTAGACCAGAATTCTTAAATAGAATTGATGAAATTATTGTATTTGATCCTTTAACAAAACCTGAATTGCTACAAATTGTTGATTTAATGTTAAAAGATACAAAAAATGCTTTAAATGATAAAAACATGTTATTAGAAGTTTCTGATAGTGCTAAAAACTTTATTTTAGAAAAAGGTACAAATCTAAAATTTGGTGCAAGACCTTTAAGAAGAGCAATTCAAAGATATATTGAAGATGAAATCTCAGAAAAAATATTAAGAGGAGAAATTAATGATGGTCAAACTATATTGGTAGATTTTGATAATGACAATTTAGTATTTAATGTTAAGTAATGCATTTTCTTAGATGGAGGAAATAATGAAAAAAGAAAATATACCAAATATCCTAACAATTATACGTTTTATATTAATACCATTTATTTTCATATCTGTTATTACACATCATTATCTATTAGCAGTAATTATATTTACAATTTCTGCACTTACAGATATATTAGATGGATATATTGCAAGAAAATACAATTATATAACAGATATTGGTAAGTTAATTGATCCATTAGCAGATAAATTAACTCAAGTTTCACTTTTATTAGCACTTACTATATTAGAAATACTTCCTTGGTGGATTTTAGCAATTGTTTTTATTAAAGAATGTGTTATGGTTATTGCAGCATCTGTACTTTATTCAAGAAAAGATGTTGTTTGTATATAGCAAATGGTATGGAAAACTTGCTACTTGCTTATTCTATCTAGCAATAATATGTTCTTTGATTATAAATCAATTTAATATTAAATTAAGCTTTAGAATTGATTTATACTTATACTATTTAGCAATTCTTGCTACTATATTTTCATTAGTAATGTATTCTATTAAGTTTAAGTTTAAAGCACCTAAAGAAGAAAAATAAAGAGGAGACATTTAAAAGCCTCCTCTTTTATTTATTCAAAATCTTCAATTATCATATTTAGTTCTTCTTTCCCAAAGATTTCTAATCCGTCTCCTTGCATATTTATTAAATCTGTTTCTGTTAAATATTCACTAGAAATATTAGTTTTTTCATAAAGCGTTTGTGAACCATCTGGTTGAACAAGATAAATTACTACTTTCCCATCCTCTACTTTTAACCTGAAATGTTCTCCACATTCTCCTTCAAACTCTTTATATAATATTAATTGTTCTGGAGAAAATCCAATTATTTCCCAATCTGGGTATTGGGCTTGTACCTGTTCTTTTGTCATATTAACTAATTCCTGTGGTAATTCTACATACTCATTTAATGTATGTTCACATGCCTTATAATACTTTTTTAAAACCATAATAGAGTTAGCTGAGACTTTTTCTTCTGTTGAAGACACTGTTGTTAAATTTTGTTGCTCTTTATATTCTTCTGTACACTCATCCTCTACCTTTTCCTCTGCAATATAATTACCAATATCTATTTCATTATCATCCTCTTTATTCTTTGAAATTGCAATACCAATACCTATGCTTACTAATAAAATCAAAAGCAATATTAGAGTTATTATTTTCCATCTTTTACTCATATGACCACCTACTTTTCTTTTGACTTATTATTTACCAAATTTGTTATTTCTATACATTTTTCATTAACAATTATTCTAATTTCTCCACATTCATCTGTTCTATAAATTTGGGCACCGCAATTTATGAATTCTATTTAGAACTTCATCATTTGGATGTCCAAATTTATTATTTTCTCCAACTCCTATTAATGCTAATTTAGGTGAAACCGCTTCTAAAAATTTTTTACTACTTGAAGTTTTTGAACCATGATGAGGAACTTTTAAAATATCTGCTTTTAATTCTTCTTTTTCATACAATTTTAAAAGACTTTCTTCTGCAATTTCTTCTATATCTCCTGTAAACAGCATTTTAAAATCTTTATAGTCTAATTTGACAACTAGAGAATTATTATTAATCACATTTTCTTGTATTAGCTCACTTGTAGGAAAAAGAACATTAAATTTAATATCTTTTTCTATATTAACTACATCTCCTTTTTTTACATTTAAAACTATAACATTTTTTTGATTCACTAATTTTTTAAATTGCTTATATTGTTCGTTCTCTTCTCCTTGCTTTCCAATAATTATTTTACTTACTTCTAGTTTTTCTAACACTGTTAATAATCCATTAACATGGTCATAATCAAAATGACTAATTATCATATAATCTATTTTTTTGATTTTTCTATCAAGCAAATATGGTACTAAAGTATTTTCTCCTATGTCATAAGTTTGACTACCTCCTCCATCTATCAAAATAGTCTTTCCTTTTGGAGTAATTACTAATGTTGAATCTCCTTGTCCTACATCTATAAAATAAATTTCTAGTTCTTGTTTTAAACTACTTATTAAATTGAAAAAAATTATACATGAAACTAAAACACAAATTATTTTTCTTATATATGGTTTAATTGTATATTTTATTAATGCATAAATATTTTTTAATCTATTTTCTGTTGAATTTAAAAATCTTTTATGGAATACAGTATAAAATATTTTGAATAAAATTAATATGATATAAAACAATATAACTTGCCACAAAGAAGGTGTTACAACAATAAAATTCCCGAAATTAATTTTTGATATAAGAATTAATCCATAAACTAATATTTCTATCAATTTTGCAACAATAATTCCTAGTTTTATTGATATAAAAGAAATTATTACTTGAATAAAGCCTCCAATTACAATTGCTCCAATGATTAGTGTTAGTAATAAATTCGTAATTATAAAAGAGATATTAAAGTTATTAAATACTACAACAATTATAGGAACAATCATTAACTGAGCTGAAATAGATACAGATATTATTTCAATAATCTTTTTAGCTTTTCTTTGAATTTGTATAAATGTATATTTATATTTGCTATGTCGCAAACGTATATCTTTTAATAATCTTTCTATTGTTGGATTCAAATATATTATTCCAATTGTTCCTGCATATGTAAGTAAAAAGCTAATTGATTTAATGTTATATGGATTATCAATTAATATTATTAGTGCAGAAATAGCAATATTATTAATAATATCACTTTTTCTATAAAATACAAAAGACATACACATTAATATTCCCATTATACTTGCTCGTATAACAGATACATTAAGTCCTGTTATAAACATATATATTATTAAAATGAAACTTGCTATAAACTTACTTTTTCTTTTTCCAAATAATACTTTACTATAATTTAACAATTGGATTATATATAAGATATGCATACCTGAAACAGATAATACATGTGTTATATTACTCTTAGAAAAGTCATCTTGAGTATGTTCATCAATATTATCTGAGTAACCTAGAAGTAGTCCTAACATAATTGCTCCAGTATTATAAGAATATGTTTTTTCTATATTAGTTTTTATTTTTGTAAATATTTCATTTGAGAATTGTAAAATAAAATTAGCTTGTTTTTTGGTTAAAACATCAATATCCTCTACTTTTATTGTTCCATATATCTTCAAAGTTTTTAGATATTCCTTATAGTTAAATCCTCCATAATTTCTACTTGTTGTTGGTTCTTGAAATTCGCCTTCAACTTTAACTAAATCACCATATTCTAAATTTATTTTTGGGTCAACATTTATATATAAATATGTGTTTTGGACTTTCAATTTATATCTATTATAATATTCTTTTTCAATTTTATTACTTACTATAATTCCTTCTACTTGTATGTTTTCTACACCTTTAAAAAGATTATTATATTTATTTTCTTGGTATTTTATAATTGTATTTGAAATAAATGATGAAATAATTATTATTAGAATCAGACTAAATTTTATCCATATTTTGATATATCTTAAATATCTTTTGATTGAAAAAAGTTTGAATTTTGATTTTTTAAATTTTTTCTTGATTATACAATAAATAAAAATTAGTGAAACATATAAGAGGACTATACTTATTTTAAAGTATAGCCCCCATATTATACCTATTATATAACCAATTAATATAATTAAAATTGGTCTTTTCAATATTGTTCTCCTTTTAAATTACTCTTCTTGCCCCCACATATCTTCTGGAATAATAGCTAGATGATAGAGATGTTATTTTAACTCCTTCTGAAGGATTTGCTGAATGTATGAAGTTTCCTCCACCAACATAAATTCCTACATGTCCAATTGCACTATTTGAGTCATTATTAAAAATAACTAAATCTCCTAATTGTAATTCATTTCTACTTACTGAAACTCCATTTTTGTTTTGGCCACTTGATGATCTATTTAAACTAATTCCAAAATTTTTATATACATATGTAGTAAAACCAGAACAGTCAAATCCTGTTGATGGTGATGATCCTCCTGCAACATATTTATATCCTAAATATTGCTTTGCATATTCAACAACTTCTGCTCCTGTTCCTGATGTTTGGTTAGTCTCAGTTGTTGTTTCTTCTTTTACAGGTTCTTCAGTAGTTGTATTTTGAGTTCTATCTACATTTCCACCTCTTGATGTTGTTTCTTCTTCAACTCTTGTATCTGATACATATTTTGCTGATACATATCCAACTTGACCATCTAAATCAATTCTATACCAACCATCTATTTCTCCTGTAATATCTAATCTATCATTTCTTGATAAGCTATCTAATAATTCACTTGATGTATCTGGTTCTGCTCTTACATTTAATCCATCTGCATTTACATATCCTGTTTTGTCAAGTTCTGTTAGTTGGCTTAAATCGATTTCTTCATCAGAATCACTTGTATTGTCATCAGTTGGTTCTTCTTCACCTGTTGTTTCTCCGTCTTCTGGTGTTTCTGGTGTTTGTTCATCACCTGTATTTTCAGGCTCTGGCTCAGTTGGAATTTCAGTATTTTCTGTTATTGACTTTTCTAGTGTATTTACTCTAACCCAGCCATCTTGTGTTTCATTTCCTATTCTACACCAATCATTTATTGTTTCTAAAACTGTTATATTACCACTTTCTATAGTTCCTTTATCTCTGACATTAATTAATGGTAATGTTTTTGTTGTTATTGTTTGTGATAAGGTATATTGTTTGTCTTCTTCAACTTCTGCTGCTTTTGCTTTAGTACTTAGTAATGTAATAAAGGTTATCATTAGTAAAAATATTGCTAAGTGTTTTATTTTTTTCATTTTTTACCTCATATTATATTTTATTTTTTTACGCTTACTAAGTATATACTTAAATAAAAAAAAAGTCAATTATTTTTGACTTTTTTCTACAGTATTTATTGTTTTAATAATTCTATTATAACTTTTGTTTCTTTTAATAATCTTTCATCAATAATTTTCAAATTGCTCTCATTTGTCATATTCCACTTCACTAAATAAGTATATAGTTTTGAATACACATTTATTGTATCTTCTAGTTTTCCATAGATTTTATTTTTTTCTGGAGTATTTGTTATACTATCACTTCTATAATTATAATTATATAATACATCTTCTAAAAATAGAGCATTATCTATATTAGAAAATATTTCTAAATTTAGTATTAAATCTTCTCCATATTTAATATTACTGTGTGAAATTGAAAATCTATTAAAAACTTCTTTTTTTATACAATTAGTCCATAAAGCATTTAGCATATAGCTATTAAGAAACATTGGATATACTTCTTGTTGGAAATCTTTTTTTAACACTAATTTTTCATTTTCTTCAAAGTATTTGAATTGTTCATATCCATCTGGATGCTTTTTATATCTAAAACGAATTAAGTCAAGCTTAGGATTTTTTAATATTATTTCTTTAATCCTTACTATAGTATTTTCCGTATAAGTATCATCTGAATCTAAGAACATTATATATTTTCCTTTAGCATTTTGTATTCCATTTTTTCTTGCTTCATAAGCACCTTTATTTTCTTGTTTAATTATTTTTAGATTTTTATTGTTTATCATTTTGCAAACTTCTTCAGTCTTGTCTGTTGCACCATCTATTACAACAATTATCTCTACATCATCTGCTTTTATTGAATTAATGCATTTTTCAATAGTATTTTCAGCATTGTATGCAGGAATAATAACACTTATTAATTTTTCCATTTAATTTCCCCTTTAATTATATACTTTGTCCCATATCTAAAACTATATTTTGACCTATTATACCTCTAGTTATATAAGTGATAGCAAAAATAGTATCTGCAACATCTTTTGGTCTTACAAAATCTTTAATTGCAATCTTTTGCAATTTTGTTTGGAAATATTCATTTTCTTCTATTGTTTCATCATTGTGTGGAACTGTTCCTAATGATACTGTATTTACTCTAATTCTATTTTCTGCCATAGAATTAGAAATTGATTTCATAAATCCGTATAATCCTGATTTTGCAGCACTATATGCTGGTAAACCATGATCTGATATAGCATTTATTGATGAAATCATTGTTATTGTTTTTTTACTACTTGGATTATTTTTTAATAAATCTAAAAAAATTTTTACTAAATAAATATGAGAATTTAAATTAAGTTTTATGGATTTATCAATATCTTCAATTGCTATTGTTTCCATTCCGCCAATTTCACTTTTCATATTTACCCCTGCCATACTTACTAAATTATTTATATATCCATATTTCTCTTCTATTATTTTTTTTGCTTCTTCAATCTCTTCTGGATTTGTAATATCTGTTTTAATAAATTCAAAATTCTCGTTCTCAAGTATTTTTTCATTTCTAATTTTTTGAATGTCTAAGACTATAACTTTGTCTTCATTATCTAGGAATTTTCTAATAACACTTCTTCCTATGCCTCCGCTTCCTCCTGTTATTACTGTTATTTTTTTTGCCATGTTAATATCATCCCTTTCTGTATTGTTATTAATAGTTTAAAACAATTATTTCTTCTAAATTAGAAAGATTGTTTTCCAAATTTTCTTGTAAAAATTTCAACTTATTTCTTATCTCTTGTTCATTCTTTGTTTTAATAATTTCGTTTAAAATCATTACTTCTATTACAATTTCTTTTTCATATGAATATTTAGTATTATATGCATATTCTGATACCACTAAATCTACATTTTTGAATTGTTCGAATAATTTTATAACATCAGATATTTCTTTTTCATTTATTAATACATGCTTATCAGGCTTATATTCATATTTTCCAGTATCATCTATATTACCAGAAACATGTAATATTTTAACTTTTTCTTTGTTTCCAAGTCTTTCAACATATTCTTCATATGAAATTCCTAAATCTTTTGCTGAAAGTTTAGCATGTGAAATATCATATACTCCAAAATCTGCTTTTCCCCATATTTCAGTAATAAATTCTGGTGTTAATGTTCTATGGTCAAAATCAAATCCACCTGGTATATTTTCTATTCCCACTTCACAATTTAAATTTTGTTTTAATTGTTTTATATTATTTTCAAATACACCTTGTTCATAATTTTCCATTCTGTCTTTATTTTCTAAGCCAATATGTGTACTTATTCTTTTACATTCACTTATTCTTTCTTTTACTTTTTCCCAATCAACATTTCTTACAAAATTTTTGCTATGAATAGCAGCAACCATTCCAGGTAAACCGTGTATATCTGGTTTTGCACCAGTTTCATTTATAAGTTTTAAGAAATTATCTAATGTTTCAAAATCACAGTATTTCCCCGGAAATTTGATTGTATTTATATATCTGCTTTTTAACAAAATTTTATATAATTTATCAAATCTATTTTTTGGTTCTTCCAGCTCAGTTAAATAATTAATTCCTATATCCATATTTTTATCCTATCTTTATTCATCTAGTATTTTTTCTATTTGTTTCATAACATTATTAATATCTAATAATTTACTTCTTGTTTTTATTTTCTCATTAAGTCTTTCACGTAATTTAAAGTTTGTTAATACTTGTTTTAAACCTTTATATAATTCTTCAGTATCATTTGGTACAATTACTGCAGATTGTCCATTTTCTCCCAAAATCTCTTTTGTTCCAGGACATTCAGTTGTAACTATAGCCTTTTCTAGAATTGTTGCTTCAATTAAAGCAGAACTTAATCCTTCTATCCTAGAAGAACATACAAAAACATCTGAATTTTTTACATATTTGTATGGATTATTAGTATATCCTACAAAACTTACTGTATCTTTTAGATTGTTAGTACATACATAGTTTTCTAGTTTTTTACGTTCTATTCCATCTCCTATAAACCATATTGTATGTAAAATTCCTTCTTGAATTAGTCTTTTATGTATTTCTAATAATCTATCATATCCCTTTTCTTTTACAAGTCTTCCGACAGTTGAGACTACTAAACCTTTATTATTTAATTTTTCCTCTATAGGTTCTTTTGACCTTTCTATTATGTCTATAGAATCAATTGGATTCATTTGAACAAATATATTATCTGTTCTTCCTATTCTTTCTATAAATCTCTTTTTAACATCTCCTGAGACACATACTATTTTATCAAATTTATTATAACATTCTTTTTCTTCTTCTATATCTTTGAATACTTTTATTTTTGGAAGATTATTAATATCTGTATGTATCCATGCAATTTTTTTAGATTTTACATTATTTGAATTAGAAACGAATTTTGAAACTTTTCCCTCTAAAAAAGCTACTTCAATATCATAGTTTTCTTTGATTGCTTTTTTATACATTTCTTTTGGGAAATATCTTAATAATAGTAAATATCCCTTCCATATAAAATTCATAATTGATTTACTTAAATTATAAAATTTTGAATTTTTATTTTCTCTTTGTTTTTTGAAATAAGAATTAAATAAATATTTATATTTTACCCCTTCTATTTTCTTTAATTCTTCTATGTAAATTCCATCATTTACTAGTGCTAATACTGTTATATCATATTTTTCTTTATTTATATTTTTTAATATATTTAATAATACTCTTTCTGCTCCACCTATTTGCAATGTATGTACTACAAATAATAGCTTTTTCATTTTTCCTCCTATCTATCAATTGCAACACAAGTTGGTGATTCTGTTTCTTCACTATTTTTAAATTCTAATTTTCCACTTTTCTTATCTCTTCTAAATATTGATATTTTATTATCATCACTATTGGCTACAAGAACATAATTTTCTGTTTTATCTAATTCTAAGTCTCGCGGTAGGTCTCCTCCGCAGTTTATGTTTTGTACCATTTCAATTTTATTATTTTTTATCTTAAATACACTAATACTATTATGTCCTCTTATTGTTGTATAAATGTTTTTAAAGTCTTTTGTTACTTTTATTGCACATCCTGTATAATTATCTTTTATTTTGATATTTTGGGGTAA
Source organism: uncultured Clostridia bacterium (assembly GCA_944387425.1). Lineage (GTDB taxonomy): Bacteria > Bacillota > Clostridia > TANB77 > CAG-508 > CAG-269. The sequence goes on along the minus strand of CALXEV010000012.1, from coordinate 808 downwards.
TAATGACTTTACATCCAAAATTTCTAGCTTGTTATTTTTGAATCTTATAGTATACAATTCACAGCTTTTTTCTGTTATTAAATAAATTATATTTTTACATATTGCAATATGGCGTGGCTCTGTATTATTTTTTAATTTTAATCTATCTACTTCTTTGATTATATTGTTTTTTATTTCATAAACAATCAGTAAATCTGCTCCTAAATCTACAACACAAAAAAACTTGCCATTTGAGGCTACTTTTATGCAATGAGCATGAGATTTTTTCTTGTTTTCTATTTTATGATATATTGGATTTCCTATTACTCCATTTGAGTTTATCTTAAATATTGTATAATATCCATCTATATAATTGCTAACAAATAGCAAATTGTTTTTTGGTGCAATTTCTATATGACACGGTCCTTTACCATATGACAAGTTTTTTTCTATGTATTTTAGTCCATTTTGTTCTCTTTGATATTCTACAATTATTCCATCTTCTTTTTCAACTACAGAATATAAATGTTTTTTATTTAAAGCTAAATATGTGCATCTTTCAAATACTTTAGTTTGACTATTTTCTTCTCTATCTGCTTTTATAAGCTCTCCATTTTTAAATTTATATTTGTATATTCCATTTGTTGAAGTATTACCTATATAAACATCCTGTGTCTTCATCTATAAATGGTTCCTCTCTATTACTTATTTCATGCACTTTTCCCTTTTATTCTTCTCTTACTTTTCATATACAAAATTTTACATAATTCACTTTTTTATTATAGCATAAAATTAACATAATGGCAAGATATTTTTATAAAATTAAGAC
>CALXEV010000011.1 GCA_944387425.1 uncultured Clostridia bacterium | reverse complement strand
AGATTTGGTTCAAAAAGTAGTTTGAGAGTGAGTGGGCATACAGGAACAGATATAGCAGCACCAAAAGGAACTAAAATTAAAGCTGCAGCTTCAGGAACTGTAACATTTTCGGGTACAAAAGGATCCTACGGAAAATTAATTGTAATATCACATGGAAATGGTGTGGAAACTTATTATGGACATTGTAGTTCATTACTATTAAGTGCAGGAACTAAAGTTTCTCAAGGTGATGTAGTTGCATTAGTAGGAAGCACAGGAAATAGTACCGGAAACCATTTGCATTTTGAGATAAGAGTTAATGGAATAGCATATAATCCAGAAAACTATGTATATTAAAAAGAAAATCCTATGAAGGGTTTTCTTTTTTTCGCATTTTACTTGGAAAAAATTGTGCCTTTAAAAAAATAAATATAGATAGTATAATATATGTATAGGTGTTTTGGAGGCTAAAATGAAAATAGAAAAATTAACGAATGAAAAAATAAAAATAATACTAAGTAAAGATGATATTAACAAAGTAGATATATCAATTAATGATTTCTTGGATGATAAAGATGTTTCACAAAATATTTTAAATTACATATTAGAAAAGGCAGAAAAAGAAATAAATTTTAATACAGAAAACAGTGATATATTAGTAGAAATTATAGCAGAATTTGAAGGCGGTTTTATATTTACAATTACTAAATTTGACTCTACAAATAATAATTCTAATGCTTTAAAATTAGTTTTTAAATTTGCTAATTTCGAAAATTTTTTGGAGTTTTGTAGATATATAAAAAATCTTTCTCAAATAAATAAACAAGATTTTTCGCTAATATTATATAAAAATGAATATTATTTAACTGTTTTTAATTTATTAACTTTTGAAGTTGACTTATACTCTATATTGTGCGAATTTGCAGAACCAATTGAATTAACATCTAGCTTAGTAGGAACATTAAATGAATATGGCAAAACAATATTTGAAAGAAAAAACTTTAAAGAAAATATTGAATATTTCATATAACTATTTTTAAAAACTTCAAGTTATATATATATTAATTTTTAAAAGACAAGACAATAATGGGATGACCCTAGCTATGTTTTGTCAAAAAAAATTAATATATATAACTTGAAGTTTTTTGTTAATTATATATGTCTTAAAATTTTAATAAACTACTTGAAAAAATGACAAAATCAAGTTATAATAGTAACACGATAAAAAGGGGAAATCCGTAGAGGGCTAAGTCATGTTATAGAAAGGAAAAGTGAGTAAATGCCGATTAAAATGAAGCAAATGCCAGAAACGGAGAGACCATATGAAAAATTAGAACAATACGGAGAAAAGGCGTTATCAAATGCAGAATTATTAGCAATAATAATAAAAACTGGAACAAAAGAAGAAAATTCTGTGGGATTAGCGCAACAGATTTTACAATTAAACGAAAATGACTCAAAAGAGGATTTGAACTTTTTAAGAGAATTAACAATACAAGAATTTATGAAAATTAAAGGAATAGGAAAAGTAAAAGCAATACAATTAAAAGCAGTTTGTGAGCTAGCAACAAGGATGAATACTATAACAAATTATAAGCAAATACAGATATTAAAACCACAAGATATTGCAGAAATACTAATAGAAAAATTAAGATTTGAAAAACAAGAGATATTAGAAGTAGTAATACTGGATAATAAAAATAAAATTTTAAGAATAAAAGAGGTAGCAAAAGGTGGAGGAAATTTTGTAACAGCAACTATAAAATCTGTATTAGTTGAAGCCGTAAAGGTAGAGGCTAACAAAATAATTTTGATTCATAATCATCCTTCAGGAGATCCAACACCTAGTAAACATGATATAGATTTTACAGAAAAAGTCCAACAAGCTACTAGAATATTAGGAATACAGCTTTTAGACCATATTGTAATTGGTAAGACAAGCTATGTAAGTATATTTTCTCAAATACCAAGATTTATAGAAAATTTAGATTAGCATTAATGAAAGGAAATGAAAATAATGAACTTATTGTCATTCAAATCTAAGGATATAGGAATAGATTTAGGAACAGCCAATATATTAGTAACAGTTAAAGGAAAAGGAATAATTTTAAGAGAGCCATCAGTAGTATCTGTAGATACAAAAACAGGTGAAGTTATAGCAACAGGTCTTGAAGCAAAAGAAATGTTAGGAAGAACTCCAAAAGAAATACATGCAATCAGACCATTGAAAGATGGAGTAATTGCAGATTTTACTGCAACTAAATTATTATTAAAAAATATATTATCAAGAGTATGTAAAAGATATAATGCAATAAGACCAAGAGTAATTGTAGGAGTACCATCTGGAATTACAGAAGTTGAAGAAAGGGCAGTAGAAGAAACGATTATTCATGCGGGAGCTAGAGAAGTATATTTAATAGAAGAACCAATGGCAGCAGCAATAGGAGCTGGGATAGAAATAGATGAACCTAGTGGAAACATTATAGTAGATATTGGAGGAGGAACTACAGAGGTTGCCGTAATTTCTCTAGGAGGAATTGTTACAAGTAATTCTATAAGAATTGCAGGAGACGAACTAGATGAGGATATAATAAACTATATCAAAAAAGAACTAAATATGGCAATTGGAGAAGTAACAGCAGAACAAATAAAAAAACAACTTGGATGTGCTATGCCCCTAATGACAGAAATGAGTATGGAAGTTAAAGGTAGAGATCTATCAACAGGTTTACCTAGAACAGAAACAATAACATCTTCACAAATAGAAGAAGCAATGAAAGAATCAATATTTAAAATATTAGAGGTAGTGAAAGTTACTTTAGAAAAAACTCCACCAGAATTAGCATCAGATATAATGGAAAAAGGAATTGTTTTGGCTGGTGGAGGAGCTTTAATCCAAAACATGGATAAATTAATTAGCACTGAAACAGGTATGCCAGTTTACATAGCTGATGAACCATTAGACTGTGTTGTAAGAGGAACTGAAAAAACTTTACAAGACTTACAAAAGCTAAGAACAGTTTTAAAAAATTCTAGAAAGAGAAGATAGTGTGAATGGAAAGAGATAGAAAAAGTGGAATAATAGGTGTAATAGTAACAATAATTATATTAATAATTTTAGTTGTTGTTACAAATACAAATTCAGAAAATGCATCTTTTATAGATGGTATTGCTAATACAATAGTTGTACCAATAGAAAATGGATTAACATATTTAAAAAATAAAATAAGTAATAACAATAACTTTTTTGAAAATATAGAACAACTTAAAGCTGAAAATGAACAATTAAAACAAGAAAACAGTGAGTTAGAACAAAACTTAAGAGAATATGAAGTCATAAAAAATGAAAATGATCAATTAAAACAACAGTTAAATTTATCTGAAAAATATGCTCAATATACAACAGTACCAGGGACAATAATTTCACGAGATATAAGTAATTATTCCAAAACACTTGTTATAAATATTGGTTCAGATAATGGGATAAAAGAAAATATGACTGTTATTGCTGATGAGGGGTTAGTTGGGTATGTTGTATCAGTCACATCAAATACAGCTAAAATACAAACTATTGTTGATAGTGCAAGCGCAACAAGTTGCTTGACCAGCTCAACAAGAGACAACATGATATGTAAGGGAACAGTAGAAAATTCATCAACTTTAAGAGCGTCAAATATAGCAACAGAAGCAAATATTATACAAGGTGATAGTATAGAGACATCTGGATTAGGTGGAATCTATATAAAAGGAATACATGTTGGTAAAATAAAAAAAGTTGAAAAAGGTACAAACAAGACAGACTCATATGCAATAATAGAAACAGCAGTAGATTTTGACAAACTAGAAACAGTGCTTGTTGTTACAAATTAGTAAAGGAAAACAGAAAGGAAAATTATTTTGAAAAAATTCATTATATATATATCTTTGATAATTTCATTTGTGGTTATATATTTATTACAATCAACTTTTTTTACTAATTTTACTATTGCAGGAGTAATGCCAAATATAATTGTTATATTGGTATTATACATAGGTCTATATGCAGGAGTGAGCAAAGGTATAATCTTTGGAATAATGTTCGGAATATTTATTGATATATGGATTGGAAAAAATATTGGGATAACATCTATTTGTTTAGCTACAGTTGGGATTCTAGGAGGAATGTTTGACAAGAATTTTTCAAAAGATAGTAGAATAACAATTTTATTAATGGTAATTTCATGTACAATAATATATGAAGTAGCAATGTGTATATTGCAATATATAATATTAAATACAAATATAGAAATATTAGAGTTTATAAAAATATTATTTATAGAGGTTGTATACAATATTTTAATTACAATTATACTATATCCATTAATGAAAATTACAGGATATGAAGTTGAAAATGAAATAAAAGGTGATAAGATTCTGACTAGATATTTTTAATTGAGAGTAGGTGGGAAATTGAACAATAGAATAAGTTTTGATAGAGATACTACATGGGAAAAGGAAGTTGGAAATGAACAAAGAAACTTTAGATTTAATATAATAACAATTATTGTATATATAATTGGAATAATATTAATAGTTCAATTATTTAATCTTCAAGTTGTAAATGGTGAAAGCTATAGAGAACAGTCAAATACTAGACTATCAAGAATTATTTCAATAGAAGCGGCAAGAGGGTCAATTTTAGATAGGTCAGGAAATGAACTTGCCGGAGTAAGAGCACAAAATAATATTGAATTATTTAAAACCAATATAGGAAATGAGGAATTAAATCAAGCAATATTAAAATTAGTTAATTTACTTAATGAATACCAGATATCTTATACAGATACTTTTCCAATCAAAATAGAACCATATGAATTTACAATAAAAGACGAGGAATTAACAAAATGGAAAAAAACATATAAAATTGATGAAAACGCAAGTCCTGCAGAAGCATTTGATGAATTTAAAGAAAAATACGAAATTACAACAGATAATGCACAAGATGCAAGAAAAATAATATCAATTAGATACAAAATAACAACAACAGGATATAGTGCTACAAAATCAATTACAATAGCAGAAGATGTAAGTAATGAGGTTGTTGCACAAATTAGTGAAAGAAACAGCGAATTTCCAGGAGTAAATATTTCAACAGAGGCAGTAAGAACATATTCTTCAGGGACACTAGCGGCACATGTAATAGGATATACAAGAACAATTAGTCAAGAAGAATATGAAGCAAATAAAGAAACATATGATATGGATGACATAATAGGAAAAACAGGAATTGAGTATATGTTTGAAAAATATTTGAAAGGTACAGATGGTGAAAAGCAAGTAGATATGTCTGTAGATGGAACAATCACAGGAGAATACGTTACTCAAAATGCTGTTGCAGGTAATGATGTTGTATTAACAATAGATGCAAATTTACAAAAAGTAACAGAAACATCATTAGAAAACTGTATAAATAAAATAAAATCAGGTGGATTTTCTGAAACATATGATGCTAGAGGTGGAGCAGTGGTTGTTATGAATGTAAATACGGGAGAAGTTTTAGCATCAGCAAGTTATCCAACATATAATCCAGAATGGTTTATTGGAACATTAGAGACAGACAAATGGAACTATATGAATGATAGTAAAACACATCCATTATTAAATAAAACTATTCAGGCAGCGTATGAACCAGGTTCAATCTTTAAGATGATTACAGCTATAGCAGGATTAGAAACAGGAGTAATAACTCCAAAAGAGCAGATGTATGATACAGGTATATATAAAAAATACGGAGAAGAGTGGAAATGTTGGTATTATACAGATTATCATAGAGGACATGGATATGTTAATGTTACACAGGCATTACAACATTCATGTAATTACTTTTTCTATGAAACAGGAGATAGAGCAGGTATAGATGCAATAGCAAAATATGCATTACATTTTGGACTTGGAAAGAAAACAGGTATAGAGTTACCAAGCGAATTATCAGGAACAGTTGCATCAAAAGAAAATAAAAAACAATGGAATCCAGGAGATACTTTAAATGCAGCAATTGGTCAAGGTGATAATAATTATACCCCTATGCAAATAGCAAGATATTTATCAGCTATAGCTAATGGAGGTACAGTTGTAAAACCAACATTAATAAAAACAATAATAAAACCTGATGGAACAGAAGTTCCAAGAGAAGAAATAGAAAATTATACTAACGAAAAACTTGGAATACAAAATGAAGATGATGGAATAACAATAAATCCAGAGACTATTAACATTGCAAAAGAAGGAATGAGAATGGCAACAAGTGAAGCTGGAGGAACTGCATATAGCATTTTTAAGAATTTTAAGGTAGAAGTAGCAGGGAAAACAGGTTCAGCAGAAGCGGGAAAAGATGAAAATGACAATGATGTTGTACATGCATGGTTTGTATGTTTTGCACCATACGAAAATCCTGAAATCGCAGTTGTAGCAATGATTGAAAATGGTGGACATGGAAACTATGCTGCAGAAATAGCAAGAGATGTCCTTAATCAATATTTTGGTTCAAATGAAACAACAGTAATAAACGAAAGTTCTACGGCAGTACCATATACAGAAGAAATTAGATGACATTTTAAATAGGGGGAAAAGAACAATGAAATGTGTTAGTATAAATTTAAAAAAAGATGAAATTTTAATAAAGATTGATGATAAGGCAACTTTAGAAAATATAATTGATGAATTATCAGTTAAATTAGTAGATTTAAAAAAATTGTACAAAGAAGAAAAAACACCTATTAGAGTAACAGGAAAAATACTAAAAACAAAGGAATTGGAAGAGATAAAAAAACTAATAAAAGATGTGATAGATGTAGAGGTTAATTTTGATACTCCAACAACTCTAGGATTGCATAGTATTACAAGAAGTTATGAAGAAGATATTATAAAATCTGAAACGACATTTCATAAGGGTTCATTACGCTCTGGTCAAAAAATAGAAGTAGAAGGAAGTATAGTAATAATAGGTGATGTAAATTCCGGTGCAGAAGTTATAGCAGAAGACAATATAATTGTTGTAGGTGACCTTAGGGGGTTAGCCCATGCAGGCGCAAAAGGAAATAAAGAAGCTATAATAGCTGCAAGCGGATTAGATGTTGTGCAAATAAGAATCTCAAATATAGTTAGGGAAATAGATAAAGATGAGCAAATAAACAAAGAACAAGCATATATTTATGTGAAAGATGACAATATAATAATAGAATAATATTAACTTATAAGTAGTAATATTAATGCTAAAAATAAGCCTTCATCTTTAACATCTTCTTTATATAAAAAGAATAGTAGACTTAGTATTAAAACATCATCAAAATATAATTCAATCCCAAATAAATCTAACCAAACTTTTTCATTTGGCTCATTATTCTTATTATAAGTTTGATTAGATTTATTTTTTTCTTCTTTTATTATAGGAGAGTTATAAAAAGGTCTTTGCCTATAAGGATTATAGTACTGAAATGGAAAACCAAAACCTGGAAATCTTGGCATTGAACTACTCCTTTCTTAGAACTATTTTTTCTTATCATCATTGTTTTTGTTCATTGCTTCTGCTATTTTAGAAATGTTTAATAGATTTACATATTGGTCTAATTTACTTTTCTTACTATCTCGCAAATATGGCTTTAAAGAATATAGCAAATTAGCTCTAGGGTCATTTTTATTATTCATATTATCCATTATTGATTTCATTTTCATTATTGTGTTCATATCGATATTAAAATTATTTGTATTTTCATTGTTTTGTGAATTTATTTGATTATTTGAATTTAACATATTCCCCAAGTTGTTTAGCATTTCGGGAGAAACCTGGCTTAAAATAGAGCTTAAATCAGGTTTTTCAGAATTTTTATTTTGAAGTCCATTTAGCATTTGCTGTACATCGTTGGGTATATTGCCTGTATCAACCATTTTTTTTACATTTTCAAGTAATGCGTCTATATTATTATCAGACATGTAATCACCTCTTAATAATTTATGCTTATTATTGTATAATATGTTACAAACAAAAAAATGTTATAGATTAATTAATGTAATCTTTTTTATAATAAATTATGCTGAAAATCTTGTATTTTTCGACATTTTATAATAAAATATAAAACACAAAACAAATGATAATGATATAAAAAAGAAACTAATATCACATATTGTAAAAAACTTTTTTATAGTAGAGTACTAAAAAAGACAAAAAACACAAAAGAAAAGGATTAAAATATATGCTATATTATGAAAAAGTATGAGGTGGTAACAAATGTTAAAAAATAGCATAAATAGAGAGATGCTAAAAAATTTAACAAGTTTTAAAAATATAATTATATATATAATATCATTTATGATTTCAACTATAGGGATGGGACAAGAAGTATCTCCATTTAGTATTGCAATTGTAGGTGCATGTTTGGCAAGTGGAGTACCAGCAATAGGAGTTGTACTAGTAGGTCTAATAGGAAATATAATAGGGGCTGGCACAATAGGAGCTCTTAACTATATATTAATAATCTTAATGTTGTTAATTTTATTATTCATAAAACCTCCAAGAGAAAATGATGAATATAAAAATGAAAAAATTCAAATATCTGGTCATATATTTTTTAGCGTAATATTTGTAATGATTGCTAAATTGATTTTAACAAAATTTACTATAGGTGATATGTTATTACATATAACATTAGCAATTTTTTCAGTAGTATTTTATAAAATATTTGTAAATTCATTAATAGTAATAGAAGAGATTGCAGAAAAAAGAGCATTTTCTATAGAAGAAGTAATGGGAGCAAGCTTATTGCTTTCTATTGCTGTGGCTGCGCTTGGGGATTTTTCAATATTAGGCCTTTCAATTAGAAATATAATAAGTATATTAATAGTTTTAGTGCTAGGATGGAGAAATGGAATTTTAGTAGGAACAACTGCAGGTGTAACTATAGGAATTACACTTGGTATTATTGCTCAAAATGAACCTTTAATTGTGGCTGTTTATGCTATATCAGGAATGTTTGCAGGTATATTAAATAAGTTTGGAAAAATAGGAGTAATTATAGGTTTCATAATTGGAAATGGTATTTTAATATATGTTTCAAAGGGAACAACAATCGATTTGGTAGTATTTAAAGAAGTACTAATTGCATCACTAGGGCTACTTGCAATTCCAAAATGGGCTGGAATAGATATAGAAGGTTTAGTACCAGAAGAAACGTTTTTCCCTGAATTTAATAATAGAAGATTAACACAAAGTAAAGAAACAATAAATCAACTAAATGTAGTATCTGAAACAATCAAAGATATGGCAGAAACATATAATGATGAGGACCAAGAAGACAAAAAACAGGAAATGAAAGAAAAAAACAAAAAAACATTTATTAGAGAATTATTAAATAATTTAGACGGATTAGAAGATAATATATTTTACGAAGATATGTCAAGTCCGGAAAGTAAAATTGTAGATGAATTATTTAAAAATCTTTTAGATAAACAAGAAATAGACAAAAATGATTTGCTAGAGACATTTGCTAAATTTAATAATTACATAGTAACATTTGAAAACGAAAAATTGTCAAAAAATATGGAGACAGAAATAAATCAAATAATTAAAGCCGTAAACTACGCCTACAAAACAAGTAAAACAGATTTCATATGGGAAGAAAAGGTACGAACAAATAAAAAGAATGTACAGGCACAATTAGATGGAGTATCAAAAGCAATATCAAGTATAGCAGTTAAGATGGAAAAAAACATGAAGGAAGAGGAAGAGTTTGTAGATGTCAATAAAAAAGCTATAGTTGCATTAGAAATAAAAGGAATAATTGTAGATGAAATAGAAATCAATAAAAAAGACAATAGATTTTTTATTGATGTGTATTTAAAAGAAGACAGTAAAATAACAGAAAATACAGATATTGAAAAAATAAAAAAAGTTCTAGAAAAAGTATTAAACGAAAAGTTAATGATAAATGATTCAAAAACCAAGAAAATAAATAAACAAGGGAAGAGAGGATTTAGTTATTTATCAGAAGATAAATACTTGTTACAAATTGGACAAGCGACAAAAATAAAAGATAATAGCCCTGTTTCAGGAGATAGTATATTACAAATTAGACTAAATGATGGAAAATATTTAATTGCACTAAGTGATGGAATGGGTTCTGGACCAGAAGCAAGAAAAAGTAGTCAAATAGCAATAAAAATGTTAGAAAGATTATTAATGTCGGGATTTGACAAAGATACATCAATTGATTTAATAAACACAACAATAATGAATGTGAATGAGGAGATTTTTGCTACTTTAGATATTGCTATTATAGATTTATATAACGGAAAAATAGAATTTATAAAAAATGGAGCATGTCCAACCTATGTAAAAAATAATAAAAAAGTGCAAATAATAAAGTCACTAAGTTTGCCAGCAGGAATTTTAGAAAATATAAATCTTACAACTTATGATAAAGATATAGAAAACCAAGACATTATTGTATTATGTAGTGATGGAATACTTGACGCAAATGTAGAATACAAAAATAAAGAACTATGGGTAAAATATATGTTAGAAGATATAGAAATAAGTAATTGCCAAAAAATTGCTGATATAATTTTAAATGAAGCGATAGATAATAATTACGGAAAAGCAAAAGATGACATGAGCATAATAGTTTGTAAGCTAATAAAAAACTAAAAATTACTTGTAAGTTAACACAAATTGTGATATATTAAAAACGTACAAATTTAAATATGAAAGGAAGCAAAATGAGTAGAGGAAAGCGATATGAAACAGAACCTAAATTGAATTATCAAAAGGTTATAGCAGTAATTATAGCATTAGCAGTAATAGTAATGTTTGTACTGATTATAAGGAATATTTTTAATGAGAAAGAAAAAATAAGCCAAAGTAGTGAATATTTTGTATTATATTCAAACGAAAAATGGGGTGTAATAAATCAACTTGGAGAGACAGTAATAGCTCCATCATATAGAGAAATGCTTGTGATTCCTGATAAGACTAAAGAGGTATTTCTATGTACTTATGATATAAATGAGGAAACAGGTGAATATAAAACAAAAGCCATCAATAGCAAAAATGAAGAAATACTTACAGGATATGATAAAATAGAGGCAATAGATAATATAGATAAAAACGAAAATGTTTGGTATGAAGACAATGTTTTAAGAGTTCAAAAAGATGGAAAATATGGGCTAATAGATTTAAACGGAAAAGAATTATTACCAGCAGAATATGATGAAATCATAGGATTAAATGGAATTGAAAATAGTATATTAATAAAAAAAGATGACAAATATGGTTTAGTAAATGATACTGGAAGTGTCATAATAGAACCAAATTATAAAGAAATTAAAAATTTAGGTGAAACATATAGAGAAGGATATATAACAATTGACGAAAATGATAAATATGGAGTAATCGGTGCTACAAAAATGAAATTATTAGATAATAAATATGATAATATAGAACAAGTATATTTATCAGATTATTATTTAGTAACAGAAAATGGTGAAAGAAAAGTAATAAATTCATCAGGAGAAACAGTATTAAATAGTGGATTTGAACAAATTTCATCAAAAACAGAAGATGGATTTATATATGTTTCTCAAGGGCTATATGGAGAAATTAATACAACAGGTGAAGTACAGATAGAACCTACATATCAAGACCTTAAACAAGTAAAAAATGATGTATATATTGCAAAAAATAATGATAGATATGGAATAATAGATAATGAAGGAAATACTATGATTCCATTTGATTATACATTAATAACATATAATAAAGATTCCAAATTATTTATAGCAGATGATGCAAATTATAATACAACTATAATTAACGAAAATTATGAATCTAAAATAACAGGAATTTTGTCAGAAATAAATACAACTAAATCATACATAAGAATGAGAGTAGATGATGAATATAAATATTATGATTTGTCTTGTCAAGAAAAGACAAATATAGAAGTCTTGGAAGATAATACACTATTCTTAAGTAAAAAAGATGGAAAATATGGATTTGTTGACAAAAAAGGAAATGTAGTAGTAGATTATATTTATGATGATGCTACAGAACAGAATGAATATGGATTTGTTGCTGTTAAAAAAGATGGAAAATGGGGAGCAATAGACAAAGATGGAAAAGTAGTTGTAGAACCAATATATAATCTAGAAAACAATTTAAAAATAGACTTTATTGGAAGATGGCACTTAGGAGAAGATATAAACATGAATTATTATTGTGAAAAATAATAAGGAAGGAATGTTGTAAAATATGGAGCTAAAGATAAAATACCAATATACATACTTTATATATCCTTATGTGATAAAAGAAAATAAATATTCAAAATATTTATTAAAACTCTTAAAAGATGAAAATGCAGAGTTACGAATGTTTAGAAAAGATAAAGACTTGAACATATACTCATATTTTTCTTATAGAGTAAGAAATTATATGTTTCCAAGTTTTAATTTAAGTAAAACTAAAAGGGCAAAATTTGAAGAATTGCCATTGGAAACAAGATCTGCGATTTTAAGTCAAAATCAATGCACGATATTTGACTACACAATAAAGAAAGATATACAAGGTAAAGTTACAGAAAAAAACGGTATATTTTTTAAAATACCTAAAATTCAAATAATTTGTTTTAATACAGGAATATGCTTTTTATGTATAAAAACAAATATAGAAGATAGTGACAAATTCTCTGATTTATTAAATTTTAATTATAAATTTAGAGATATAAATCAAGAATTTAGTAATATGAATAATTATGATAATATAAGAGTTCAAACAGATTGTTTTGATGATGTAAAATATTTTAGAGAATTTTTAGAGAATATGACTGGACCAAGCATAGAATCTATGAAATTAGATATAGATACAGAAAGATTTTTAACATATTCATATGCATGTATAGATCAAGAAAATTGGAATAATACATATGAGTTTGATAATATAAAAAGTATATACATGAAATATTTAAATATATTGCCAAGTGATAATAGTGTAAGTTATTCAAAAGAAGATATGAAAGTTATATCAAAATGGAAATATGCTAAATTAGGAGTAACTAAACAAGGTGTTACATTATTTTGTTCAACATATGATATAAATAATTATACAGTATTTCCACAGGAATTTGAAGAACAATATTTATATATGTATATTTTGGCATTATATACAAAATTGTATTTAAAGAAAATAAATTTAGAACTTAAACAAGGAATAAAAATTAAAAGGGCTAGAAAAGAATTTGTTAAATTTACACAAACATTATGGATAAATGAGGCAACATCAGATGATACAGGCTCATTATTTTATCAATATTTAAAAGATGTATTAGAAATAAATAATTTATTTTTCGATACAAAAAATAAGTATGATATATTATATAAAGAATTTAATATAGAAAAAAGTATGCAAGGTATTACATTAGTTGCTATACTAATGGTAATTTGGATAATTGTTTCGATTATTTTTAGAATTTAATTTTGTTTACAGTCCTTTCCCATTGTATGGGCTATGAGGGCTGTTTCTTTACGAGGAGTAGATATGAATTTTAAAGTTGGAGTAGATATTATTGAAATAGATAGAGTAAAGGAAAGTGTGGAAAGTGAGAGATTTTGTGAAAGAGTATTTACAAAAAATGAAATAGAGTATTGTGAATCTAAAAAATCACAAAAAGCTCAACATTATGCAGGAAGATTTGCAGGCAAAGAAGCGGTATTTAAAGCAATATCAGAATTATTACCAGACAAATATGAGATTGAATGGAAAGATATTGAAGTGCTGAATGATAAGAGTGGAAGACCACAAGTAAACATTTTAAAACAAGAATTAAAAGAACAAATTAAAAGTATAGATATTAGTATTTCACATTGTAAAACATATGCAGTTGCAAATGTTATTGCAATATATTAGGAGGAAATGATGGAATTTTTTGATTCACATTCACACTATAATGATGAAAAATTTGATGAAGATAGAGAACAAATAATAAATGATACATATAATGCTGGAATAACTAAATTTGTATGTGCAGGATATAATATAAAATCATCTTTAGATTCATTAGAATTATCTAAAAAATATGATTTTATTTATTCAATATGTGGTATTTCGCCAAATGATATTCCACAAACAGAGCAAGAATTGTGGAAAAGTCTAGACGAAATTACAAAATTAGTGCAAAATAATAAGTCAAAAAAATTAGTTGCTATTGGAGAAATTGGATTAGATTATTATTGGAATAAAGAAAACAAAGGATTACAGGAACAAGCTTTTATAAAACAAATAGAATTAGCTAATAAATTAGAATTACCGATTGTAATTCATTCTCGTGATGCATCAGTAGATACGATAAATATAATAGAAGAAAATAAAGTAAATAAGGTAGGAATTTTTCATTGTTGTCAGCAAAATCAAGAAATGATAAAAAATGCATTAAGACTTGGATATTATATTTCACTTGCAGGACCAGTAACATTTAAAAATGCAAAAAATTCTGCAGATATAATTCAAATGATACCTATGGACAAGCTGTTAATTGAAACAGATAGTCCATATTTAGCACCAGAACCTAATAGAGGGAAAAGAAATGACTGTAGGAATGTTAAATATGTTGCGCAAAGAATAGCAGATGTAAAAAGAATAACATTAGAAGAAGTTGCAAAAGCTACATATGAAAATGCAATGAGAATATTTGAAATCGATTAAAAAGGGAGAAAATAATGTTCAATAACTGGGAAGAACTTGAGGCAGAAGCTAAACAATGTACAAAATGTAAATTATGTAAAAATAGAAATAATGTAGTATTTGGAACAGGAAATAAAAATGCAACACTAATGTTTATTGGCGAAGGACCTGGAGCAGACGAAGATATTCAAGGTATACCATTTGTCGGAAAAGCAGGAAAGCTAATGAATTTAGCTTTTGAAGCAATTGGACTAAAAAGAGAAGATGTTTATATTGCAAATATAGTAAAATGTAGGCCACCATCAAACAGAAATCCTGAAGATGATGAGGCTACTGCATGTTTAGATTATTTACGAAACCAAGTAATATTAGTGAAACCTAAAATAATAGTGTTATTAGGTAGTATAGCTTTAAAAAACATATTAGGCAAAGAGTATGGAATTACAGCGAGTAGAGGAAAATGGGTTGAGAAAAGAGGAATACTTTATATGCCAACATGGCACCCTGCTGCACTTTTAAGAGATGAAACCAAAAAAATTGATTTTATAAAAGATTTAAAACTTGTTATGAAAGCATTAGAAGAAATGAAATAGAATGGAGCAAAAAAATGGAAGAGTTAAAAGAAAAAATAAATTATTGTTTAAATTGTCCAGTAAAACCATGTTCAAATAAGGGATGTCCACTTGGAAATAACATACCTGGATTTATAAAAGCAATGAAAGAAGAAGATTATAAAAAAGCATATGAAATATTGTCTGAAACAACTGTATTAGAAGCAGTATGTGGTAGAATATGTCCACACACAAAACAATGTGAAGGAAGTTGTGTAAGAGGAATAAAATCTACTCCTGTAAGTATAGGAGAATTAGAGGCATTTGTGGGTGATATGGCAATAAAAAATAATTATAAAATTGCTGAAACAAATAAACAAAATACTAATAAAAAAATAGCAATAATAGGTGGTGGACCCGCAGGACTTACAGCAAGTGCATTTCTATTAAAAAAAGGATATTCTGTTACAATTTTTGAAAAATATAATTATTTAGGAGGTCTATTAGTTCATGGTATTCCTGAATTTAGATTATCAAAAGAAATTGTAAAAGATACAGTTCAAAAAATTATTGACTTAGGACTAAAAGTAGAATATGGAAAAGAACTTGGAAAGAACTTGTCTTTAGAAGAACTAGAAAAACAATATGATGCGGTATTTATTTCAATTGGAGCTAATATAACTACTAAAATGGGTGTTGAAGGAGAAGAATTAGACGGAGTATATGGTGGAAATCAATTACTTGAATATCAAAATCATCCAGATTATACAGGCAAAAAAGTAGCCGTAATTGGTGGAGGAAATGTTGCAATGGATTGTGCAAGAACTATTAGAAGATTAGGGGCACAAGAAGTTAAAGTAATTTATAGAAGAGCAGAAGAACAAATGCCAGCAGAAACTAAAGAAATTCATGAAGCTAAAACAGAAGGTATTGAATTCTTATTCCAAAATAATATTGTAAAAATATTGGGAAACGGAAAAGTTGAACAAGTTGAACTAATAAAAACAGAACTTGTTCAAAAAGAAGGAGAAACTAGAAAAGTACCTGTAAATATTCCAAATAGTAATTATATAATAGACATAGATTATATTATTATGGCTTTAGGTTCAATGCCAGATGAGGTAGTTAAAAAATTAGGCTTAGAATTAAATAAATGGGGATATATTCAAATTGACGAAAAAAATAGAACTTCAAATCCTAAGATATTTGCAGGTGGAGAAATAGCAGGAAGTAAAGGTACTGTTGCTTGGGCTGCTCGCTCAGGCAGAGATGCTGCAAATTCTATAGATGAATACTTAAATTGTCACTAGGGACGTACCTTAGTGGCAATTTATTTTTTGCCACTAAGGACCGTCCCTGTGGCAAATTTGCAACAAAAAAGGAGGCGCATGCCTCCTTTCATCATATGTAAAATATCATATGTATAATAATCTTTAGTATGGTATCTTTTGTATAGTTATCATTTGTAAAGTCATCATATGTAAAATCTTTTGTAAATATAACTTGCAAAAAACATCATTTGTATACTAAAATCATTTGTTAATTATGTATTTTTTCTCCTGTTACGAAGTTTTTGATTGCTCTGAACCAAGAAACAAATTTGTTAGGTTTCTTAACTTCAAGAGCAGTTTCGATGCCACCATTTTCAAGTACATTACTTTTGTGTTCTAAGGCTGACATCTTTTCTGTATAATAATCATCATAGAAAGTATAATCATCAGTATAACCAATGTACTCTCTAAAATGTTCTAATTTTCTTCTATAATTATCAAGTTCTTCTAGATTAGAAATATTTTTAAAAGCTTTATCAAAATATCCTTTTATAATTAAGTTTTGAGCTTCAATATATTGAGTAGCTATTTTTTCTTTATATGAATCTATTTTAGAAGCTAATTTATCAACTTTAGAATTTCTTTCATCATAAGAAGCTGATTTATTATTCAATTTAATGATATTTTCTTCAAGCTCTAAAATTTCATCAACTAAAGATTCAACTTCACTATATGTTTTACCAGAAGTTAATTCTATAAAAGCATTTTTAAATTTATCATTACTTGTAAAAGTACTATCAAACAAAACTGTTTCACCAGTTAAATATGCCATTTGCTCAATTAAATTACATTCAATAGGATAATATGATGGGCTTATAGTTCTAAATGAAACACCAAAGTATTTCACAAAATCTCGCTCTATACCAATAACTTTAGAAGTAATATATTGTACAGCAGCTTCATTTAAGCCTAATCCTACAATTTTAAGATTATCAAAATTGCATAATCCCATACGAAGTAGATTATTTTTTTTATCTTTAACTTCTTGAATATAATGAATACATTCATGTATAGCAAATTCTTCTAAATCTTCATAAGCTATTTTTTCGTTAAAATATATAGATGTATTTTTATAAAAATAATTAGCTTCAGCCATGCCTTCTGGCATAGTTGCTTTATACATATTTAATTGGGACAATTTTGCAAATAAATCTGTCTCATTAAAACAAAGTTCTGGAAAGTTCTCGCAAAGCTTTGTAGCAATACTATGAGCGATTTTGTTTACAGACATTGTATCAAGTACATCAACAACTCTAATCCCATCTTTTCTTAAGTCAGATTCAATGCTCATTGCATCCTCCATTTTATATATGAAATTGCATAAAATGCAAATAATACACAAACTTAAACAATTTGTATAAAAATTCGTCAAATACATTATACAATAATTTATTATAAAAGTGTATTACATTTTTGTGACATTTATATTACAAAAATATTACAAAGATTACTTGCATATAATGAAATGAGGTGATTGATTTGAAAATTAAAACTTGGCAAATAATAGTGGTAATTATTTGCATTATTCTTGGAACTTTATTACATTTTACATATGATTGGTCAGGTAGAAACTTATTGGTATCCTTGTTTAGTGCTGTAAACGAAAGCACATGGGAACATTTGAAATTAGTGTTTATGCCAATGACATTAATGGCAATAATAGGATTTTTCATTATAGGAAGAAAAAATAAAAATTATTGGACTTCACAGGCATTAGCAATAATTGTTGCAATGGGATTTATTACGGTATTTTTCTATACTTATACAGGAATAATAGGTACAAATTATGCTATACTTGATATAAGTTCTTTTATAATTTCAATTATATTAGGAGAATATGTTGCATATCAAATTTTAATATCTAAAACTGATTATAAAGCTGAAATAATATCAATTGTTTTGATTATTTCTCTATTATTAAGTTTTGCTGTATATACAATAAATCCTCCTAAAATTCAATATTTTAAAGATCCAACAACAGGAAAATATGGAATATGACTTGACTAAAAGATTATAAAAGTGTACAATTTTTTCTGAGGAATAATAAATGGAAGATATAAGAAAAGAATTATTTGAATTACAAGATTTGAAATATAAAGAATTTCATAGTGGTCTATGCCCAAATGTAGATAAAATTATAGGAGTAAGAATTCCTAAATTAAGAGAAATTGCGAAAAGAATAGCTAAAGAAAATTATAAAGAGTTTTTAGAAAATTCTCCAGGTGAATACTATGAAGAATTAGTTTTACAAGGATTAGTAATTGGATATGCAAAGATTTCACTTCAAGAAACAATTAATGAACTTGAAAAATTTGTGCCTAAAATTAATAGTTGGGCTGTATGTGACACAACTTGTAGTAATTTAAAAATCACTAAAAAATATATGAAAGAAATGTGGAATTTTATAGAGAGATATATTAAATCTAAAAGAGAATATGAAATAAGATTTGCATTAGTAATGTATTTGGATTATTTTATAACAGATGAGTATATAGAATTAATATTTGAAAGAGTTAATAAGATTAAAAGTAACGATTATTATGTAGAAATGGCTATTGCATGGTTGTTGTCTTTTGCATATATAAGACAAAAAGAAAAAACTTTAGAATATTTAAAAAATAACAAATTAGATAAATTTACTCAAAATAAATCAATACAAAAAATATGTGAGTCATATAGAGTAAGTGATGAAGAAAAGAAAAACATAAGAAAATATAAAAAATAGTTCTGGTGGTATGCCAGAACTATTTTTATTCTTGTTCAACATCTGCAAATATATCGTCTTCGAAAAATTCAGTAATTGTTATTCCAAATCCTTCACAGATATGAAGTAAAGTGTCCAACTTTATCAATTCAGTTCTTTTATTCATAAAAGCTGCAAGTGTTGATATTGGAACACCAGAAGCTTTGAATAAAGCCCATAGACTCATATTTTTCTTTTTTTGATAAAATTTAATTCTACTTCTTACAGCATCAGATAAATACATAAAACCACCTCGTAAACATTGATATAAAAGAAGTATAGCAAGAAAATTCTTTAAAATAGTGTATCCAAATACACTACACGATATTCACGAGTGATAAATGTTTTAATCTTGTTCAACTTCAATAAATATATCATCTTCAAAAAAATTGGCGATTGTAATTCCAAAACCTTCACAAATATGTAATAAAGTATCTAATTTTATTAATTCGGTTCTTCCATTCATAAATGCTGATAAAGTAGATATTGGTACACCAGATGCTTTAAATAGTCCCCATAAACTCATGTTCTTTTGTTTTAAATAATAATTGATTCTTTTTCTAACAGCATCAGATAAAGTCATAAAATCACCCCACATAGTTTTTTTAAAAGTATAGCAATAAAATTTTTAACAATACTCTAGTCAACAGCAGTAATCATGAATTTGTGTAGTTTTTTGTCGAAATGTGTCATGCAAAAATTAATTCGTATATAAGTTCTGTTATAAAAAAGAAAAGCATAAAATTTAGTATCATTTACTAGGAGGTAAAATAATGTTTCTGGTTTTTAATAAAGAAAAAATCCAAACATATTTCGTTTCAATATTAACTGTTGGAGTTTTAATTATAATTGCCAATATGAGTACAGCTCAAATACTTCCTACTTCTTCAAGTGAAAGAGTTTTGCCAATATACAAAGTAAAAACAGAGGAAAACAAAGTTGCATTAACAATGAATTGTGCATGGTCAGCAGATGACATAGACAGGATTTTAGAAACATTAGAAAAAAATGAAGTAAAAATAACTTTTTTCATAGTAGGAGAATGGGCTGAAAAATATCCTGAAGCAGTGAAAAAAATATATGAAGCAGGGCATGAAATAGGAACACATAGTAATACACATCCTCATGTTGAACAATTAAGCGCAGAAAAAAATTTGGAGGAAATAAAATTAGGAGTAGAAAAATTGCAAAAAATAACGGGAGAAAAAACAAGATTGTACAGAACTCCATATGGAGAATATAATGACACAGTAATAAATACAGCAAGAGAAAATGGATGTTATACAATACAATGGAATATAGATACATTAGACTATAAAGGTCTAACAGGAGACGAGATGTGGGGAAGGATAAAAGAAAAGTTGCAAAAAGGTTCAATAATATTGACACATAATGGAACTGAACACACAGCAGATAGTTTAGATATGCTGTTAAAAAACATCAAAACCAATGGATATCAAGTTACTACAGTATCAGACTTAATATATAAGGATAATTATATTATAGATAATAATGGAACACAGATAAATAAAACAGATAGTTAAATTATGTATATTAAAGATAATAAAGGAAATAATAGGAACTAATAGTACATAAACTTAATAAGGAGAGAATGATGCTATTTATTGGTTTGATTGCTAAGAAAAAAGATGTGCAATCTATTAGAAAAGACATAAAAGAAAAAGAGATTGAAATTATAGAAATAAAAGAAAATAATATTGAAAATTTAAAAAATATAAAATTTGAAGAAATAATATTTTTAGATGACATAAACTTAAAGGAAAATGAATATATATTTTTGAAAGAATTAATTCAAAATTCAAAACATTTAATTATCAACACAGATATAAGCATAAGTATATTAAGAAAAATAGGAATAGAAAAACCAATAAAAATAATAACATTTGGCTTTAATTCAAAAGCGACAATAACAATTTCTAGTATTAAAGAAAATAAAGTAATGATTTTTATTCAAAGAGATATAATGATAGCTGAGCAAAAAAGAATTGAAACACAAGAAAAGGAAATAAAGCTTGAAAACAATGAAAAAATTTATAATAAAATAGTAACATTTATCATAAAAGAACTCCATAATTAATGAAAAATTACACAAAAAGCTATCAAAATGGGAAAAAAATGAAAAAAATTTAGAAAATATTAACTTTTTATGTAGACAAAACCAAAAAAGTGTAGTATAATTAAAAATGTAGAAAATTTAAAAAACAAATGCAAGAAGATAATTTACACTCGATAAATAAAAAGATAGGGAGGAAATAAAATTGGATACAAATTATTTAGAAAACAACTACTTAACATTAGTAGGAAGGGTTACAGGTGAGAAAAAATTCAGCCATGAGATTTATGGAGAAAAATTTTACACATTTAACTTATCAATACCACGTTTAAGTGGAAATGCAGACATTATACCAATAACAATTTCAGAAAGATTAATATCTGAAAACACATTAACAGAAGGAAAGAAACTATTAATAAAAGGACAATTTAGATCTTATAATAGTTATCAAAACGAAAAAAACAGATTAATCTTAACAGTGTTTGCAAAAGACATTCAGGAAATTGAAGAACCAGCTGAACAAGAAGAAAGTGACATAGTAAAAAAAGAAGAAACAACAAACGAAGTTGTACTTATAGGATTTGTATGTAAAAAACCTATTTACAGACAAACACCATTTGGAAGAGAAATTGCAGACCTATTATTAGCAGTAAACAGAGCATATAATAAATCAGACTATATTCCTACAATAGCATGGGGAAGAAATGCAAGATTCTGTCAAAACTTAGAAGTTGGAGCACAAGTTAAAATTGTAGGTAGAGTTCAATCAAGACAATATGAAAAGAAATATGAAGATGGAACATCAGAAATGAAAGTTGCATATGAAGTATCAATTTGTAGCTTAGAATTATTAAATGAAGAAGGAAAAGAAAAGAAAGAAGAAGAAACCGAACAACAAGTTGGATAAAAAATTTGTCATGGGGACGTACCTTTATGGCAATCCGTAAAAGAGTAGGAGTTTATAGAATTCTTACTTTTTTATTTTTTGCCATTAAGGACCGTCCCTCTGACAAGTAATTGATTTTTGAAAAAAACTTTGCTATACTATATTAGAAATTAACAAACGAAAGGAAAATTTAAATGAAAAAAGAAGTTAATAAAAGAGTTTTTTTTGAAATTTTAACAATTATATTAATTGCATTATTTTGTATAAGCTTAACACCTAAAACTTTACAAAATGATACATTTTACACAATAAAAATAGGTGAACACATAATTCAAGAAAAAGGGATTGACATGAAAGATCCATTTTCATGGCATGAGAATTTGGAATATACATATCCACATTGGTTATATGATGTTATGATTTATTCAATATATAATTTAGATGGAATGACAGGAATTTATATATCAACATGCATTTTTTCAATAATATTAGGTATAACAATTTATAAGGTAAATGAAAAGTTGGTAAAAAATAAAGTTCTTTCTTTTGTAATAACAATAGGTGCAATGTATCTATTAAAGGATTTTATTACAGCTAGAGCACAACTTGTAACATTTATTTTATTTGAATTAGAGTTGTTCTGCATAGAAAGATTATTAGATACATGTAAGAAAAGGTATGGTATTGGATTAATAATAATTTCAATACTAATGGCAAACTTACATGTTGCAGTATGGCCATTCTTTTTTGTATTATATTTACCATATATAGCAGAATTTATAATTTATTGTATAGAAGAGCATATGGCAAAAAAATTTGGTAAAGAAGTAAAACAAGGTGACAAACTTGAAATGCAAAAAAGACCTGGAATGAAATATTTAATTATAGTGATGATAATCTGTGCATTAACAGGACTTTTAACTCCACTTGGAACAACACCTTATACGTATTTATATAAAACAATGCAAGGTAATACAACTCAAAATATAAATGAACATTTACCAATGACATTAATAAATGAAGATAATATATTATGTGTATTAATTATATTTCTAGCAGTTTTAATATTTACAAAAGCTAAAATAAGATTGTGTGATTTATTTATGCTATGTGGATTAACATTTTTAATGTTGATGACACAAAGACAAGCATCTATATTTGTAATAATATGTTCAGTAATTTTAAATAGATTGATATATAGTTGGATAACAAGTCAGGTTAAAGATTTTGATGATAGAGTCTTAAACTTTGCTATGAATGGTTTTGGAGTATTCATGTTATCATCAGTAATAATAATGTTCTGTATGTATTTTATTAAACCTAAGCTAAATCAAACATATATAGATGAAAACACATATCCTGTTAAAATGAGTGATTGGATTTTAGAATATTTTGAAAGAGAACAAATAGATTTATCAGAAGTAAGATTGTTTAATGAATATAATTATGGAAGTTATCTATTATTTAGAGGAATACCAGTATTTATAGATTCAAGATGTGATTTATATGCACCAGAGTATAACCCAGGAGTATCAATTTTTGATGATTTTATAGCATCTTCAAATTTAAATGATTGGTTTGAAATTAGATTAGCAAAGTATAATATTACTCATATGATTTTATATAAAGATTCAAAAATGAATATGATAATTGAAAGAGGAAACTTAGATGGTTATAAACTTCTAAAACAAGATGAAAATTTTGTTTTTTATGAGATAACAGATTAGAGGAGAATAATGTATAAATATATAGTAAAAAATGAAGATAAAGGCAAAAGATTAGATAGATATGTAACAGAGCAAAATGCAGAAATAACAAGAACTGCAGTTCAAAGATTAATTGATGAAAAAAATATATTGGTAAATGGGAAAGAACAAAAAGCATCATATAAAGTAAATGAAAATGATGTTGTTGAAGTAGAAATACCAGAACCTAAAAAAATTGAGATTAAAGCGGAAAACATACCTATTGAAGTAATTTATGAAGATAGTGATATAGTTGTTGTAAATAAGCCAAAAGGAATGGTAGTACATCCAGGAAACGGAAATTTAGATGGAACATTAGTTAATGCTATCATGGCAAAATGCGGAGATAGTTTATCAGGTATTGGAGGAGAAATTAGACCTGGAATTGTACATAGAATAGATAAAGATACTTCAGGACTTCTTATAGTTGCTAAAAATGACAAGGCACATGTAAATTTAAGTGAACAAATTAAAGCACATAAAGTAAAAAAGACATATATTGCTTTAGTTAGAGGAGTTGTTAGAGAGAATGAAGCAACAATAGATATGCCAATTGGAAGAAGTAAAACAGATAGAAAAAAGATGGCAGTTTGTAAAGATGGGAAAAATGCTGTAACACATATAAAAGTCTTAAAAAGATGGGAGCATTATACATTATTACAAGTTAATATAGAAACAGGAAGAACACACCAAATACGTGTACATTTATCATATATAGGATATCCAATAATTGGTGATTATACATATTCTAATGGAAAAAATGAATTTGGCGTAGTAGGTCAATGTTTACATGCACAAAAATTAGAATTTAAACATCCTATAACAAACAAAATTATGGAATTAGAAGCACCATTACCAGAATATTTTCAAGAAATAATTCAAAAGTTAGATAATAAATAATCCAGCAAGAGAACCTTGCTGGAGAATCTATATAAAGCCTTTTAAAAAAGTAAAAGGAATTAATATATATTATGCAAATTTATAAAAAATAGTACATAAAATTAATGAAATGAAGTGAATAAAATGGAAGAAATAAGATTACAAAAATACCTAGCAGAATGTGGAGTTGCTTCAAGAAGAAAATGCGAAGAATATATTTTGCAAGGTGATGTACAAGTCAATAATAAAGTTGTAACTGAATTGGGGACTAAAGTAAATCCTAAAAAAGACATTGTAAAATTCAAAAATAAAGAAGTCAAAATAGAAGAAAAACATATTTACATATTACTAAATAAGCCAATAGGTTATGTTACAACAGTATCAGATCAATTTGATAGAGATGCAGTATTAGATTTAGTAAAAGTTAAAGAAAGAATTGTTCCTGTTGGTAGATTAGATATGTACACATCAGGAGCACTAATTTTAACAAATGATGGGGATTTTGTATTTAAAGTTACACATCCTAAACATGAAATAACGAAAACTTATACTGTAACACTAAAAGGAATAATACAAGCCAATGAAATAGAACAGTTACAAAAAGGTGTAAAAATTGATGACTATATTACAAAACCTGCAAAAGTAAAAATATTAAAAACTGATTTAGAAAAAGATATTTCAAGAATAGAAATAACAATACATGAGGGAAAGAATAGACAGGTTAGAAAGATGTGTGAAGCAATTGGTAAGAAAGTATTGGCATTACATAGAAGCAAAATAGGAAATATAGGTGTAAAAGATTTAAAAATAGGAGAATGGAGATACTTAAAAAAAGAAGAAATCAAAGGATTAATGTAAAAATTACCAAAAAACTTGAAAAATTCACATGAAAAAGATATAATATATGTGTACTAAAGAAAATAAGTACATGAAGTAGGAAATATAGTTTATAATTAAATTATAATAGGAGGGATTGAAGTGGTTGAAGATAACCAAATCAAAGCACAAGTATCACCATTTGCAATAAGAGAAGGTGAAATAAAAACATTTGATGGAAAAGATGGATATGTATCAATGAATCAAATAATACATAAAATAAACATTGGACATATAACAGATATCCATTTTGCGATATTAGAGTTAGTTAATGAATTTGAATTTATAACATCAAGACAAATATATCAAATGCTAGAATGGAAAGGAATAGATGTTAAGTCTCAAGACAAACTAAATAACAAATTAGAGCAATTAGTAAAATCAAAAATATTAACAAGATATTACTTTACTTCTGAAGAGGGAAAAGGAGTATATAGAATATATTGCTTAGAAAAAATGGGAAAATATCTATTAACTTCAAAAGAAATTGAATGTAAATGGCAACAAACAGATAATGTTAAGCCAGTTCCAATGATTAAAAAGAGACTTGCTGGAAACCAAACAATAATAGCATATTTGAGAAAGGTAAAAGCATTTGACAGTTATGTTGTTAAACCTTCATTAACAGATAAAATTTCAGGAAAAGTATTTAAGGCAACTGGTGGTTCAGTAAGATTAACTAAAAACAATAAATCTATAACATTTTTATTTGAAGTAATTAGAAGAGAGCCAGAGTGGGAAAAGAAATTAATTGACAAATTAACAATGTATAAAAACTTTTATGAAAACTTTGTTCCAGGTGATTCTGGATATTCATCAATGCCACAGTTGATATTTGTTTGCGAAGATGATAAACATACAGCAGAGACATATATGCAAATTCTAAAAAATAAATTAGAAATTCCACAAATAAAAATGTATTTTACAACAGATTTAAGACAAAACAATGAAACTCTTGAAAATACTTTGATTGAATTTAAACTTGATGAAAAAACAAACAAATATAAAATGGTTAATGTTGAAGCAAAAATTCTAGAATTATAAAATAAAAACTTCTCACTTTGAGAAGTTTTTTTGATAAAATTATTGACATTTTATTATGGATGTGTTATTATATTTGAGTGTTAATTAATGGGTCAGTAGCTCAGTTGGATAGAGTACGGGCCTTCTAAGCCTGGGGTCGGGGGTTCGAATCCCTTCTGGCTCACCATACACTAAAAGTCATACAAGTATTGAAATATCAATGCTTGTATGACTTTTTTTGATATATAGTGATAATCAAAAAGTTATAAAAATTTTATAAAATCTATTGACAAACGATAACCAAAATGTTATCATATAAATATAATATAAAAGGAGTAAGCTAAATGTATGATACAAATTTAATAAGATAATAGCTTATATAAGATTATTAAAAAAACATGGATTATCATTAGGAACACCATATATAAAACATCTTGATAGTGATATTTGGGAATTAAGACCTTTAAGAGATAGAATACTTTTTGCATATTGGGATAATAATAAGTTTATCTTATTAAGTCACTTTATGAAACAAACGCAAAAGACACCACCAAAAGAAATTGAAAAAGCAAACGATTATTAAGAGATTATAGGAATAGGAGTGAGGGAAAATGAGTAAAAAATTAAAAAAGTGGGAAGATTTTGAGCAAGAGTTAAATATCACACCTGAACAAGAAGCAGAAATACAATTAGAAATGGATTTAATAGAGGCTACTATTGAGGCAAGAAAAAAAAGTAATCTTTCACAAAGAGAATTAAGCGAAAAGACAGGAATTAAACAGCCAGCAATAGCAAGAATTGAAAGCCGTTCTCGTTCTCCTCAAGCAATGACTCTAATTAAGATGTTATATCCAATGGGATATACTATAAGAGTTGTTCCATTAAAAAAAGAAGATAAAGAAACGGTAAAATAGTTAGAAGAGAGCTAGAAAAATCTAGTTTCTTTTTTCTGATTTAAAAGTTCAAAATGACGAAATAAGTACCTTATTGACAAATAAAAAGTGGAAATTTTACTTTCCACTTTTATTTTTTTGCCAAAAAGGACCGTCCCTGTGGCAAATTTTAAATTTAGGCTTCCCAAAAAGCTTTATAAGTTTTATAAGCCATATAAATATCATATTTGCTTGTAACTTCATAAGGTGCATGCATTGAAAGAACTGGAACGCCACAATCAATAACATCAACACCCTTATTTGCTAGTATATATGCGATAGTTCCACCACCGCCAACATCAACTTTTCCAAGTTCAGAAATTTGATATTTAATATTATTTTTTTCTAATACATTTCTAACCCAAGCAACAAATTCTGCATTTGCATCAGAAGCACCAGATTTTCCACGAGCGCCAGTATATTTATTTAAACCAACACCACGACCTAAAAATGCTGCATTTGTTCTATCTGAAACAGAAGCATAAATAGGGTCAAATCCTGCATCAACATCTGCAGAAAGCATTTTTGAAAAACAAAATACTTTATCTAATAAATTTGGTCTGTTTTCTCCTGTTTTATTTAATAATTCAGAAACAAAGTAATCAAACATATGTGATTCCATACCAGTGTTCCCCATACTTCCAATTTCTTCTTTATCAGAAAGAATGCAAACTGCAGTTGTTTTAACATGTTCTAAGCTTAATATTGCAGATAGAGAAGTATATGCACATATTTTATCATCTTGACCATAACCGGCAACCATACTTGCATCAAAACCTAAAGAACGAGCTTTAAATGCAGGAACAACTTCAAGTTCTGAACTTAATAAATCAGCTTCTGTAATATCATATTTTTGATTTAGTATATTTAAAATATTTAATTTTACAGCATCTGCTTCTTTTTCGTTTTCATATGGAATACTTCCAAGTAAAATATTTAAATCTTCTCCATCAATACCATTTTTTAATTTCTTTTCCATTTGATCTTGTGCTAAATGTGGTAATAAATCAGTGATTACAAATATAGGATCATTCTCATCTTCACCAATATTTACATTAATTTTTTCACCACTTGTTTTTACAATAACACCATGTATACTTAAAGGAATTGTTGTCCATTGATATTTTTTTATTCCACCATAATAATGTGTTTTAAAATATGCAAAACCACTATCTTCATATAATGGGTTTGGTTTTAAATCTAATCTTGGTGAATCAATATGTGAACCAACAATTTGAATACCATTTTCTAATTTTTCAGATCCAATAACAGCCAAATACATACTTTTATCTCTGTTAATAAAATAAACTTTATCACCTTCTTTTAAAGTTTCAAAAGTTGATAAGTCTTTAAAACCATTTTCTTCTGCTAATTTTTTTGCAGTACAAACAGCTTCTCTTTCTATTTTTGATTTATTTAAAAAATCAATATAATTTTTAGAAAAAGAATATATAGCCTCTTTTTCGCGAGTACTGATATCTTTCCAACCAACTTCTTTTTTGTTGAAAAGTTTTTCTTTTAAGTTTTCTTCCATTGTATTACCTCCTAGTTTTTTTGTTTAAGTATATCACTTTAATTTGTATTTTTCCATAGATTAGAAAAAATATTCAAAATGATTACAATATAAAAAAATGGAAAAAATAAATCTAAAGGAGTGATTTTATGAATTCTTTATGGATTGAAACAACAAAAAATCAATTACATTTAAAGACATTAACACAAAACTTAGAAACAGAAGTGTGTATAATTGGAGCTGGTTTATTTGGTTTAACAACAGCTTATTATCTTACAAAACAAGGAAAAAAGGTAGTTGTTATTGAAAAAGATGATATTGGAGAAAAGGTAAGTGGTAATACAACAGGTAAAATAACAAGTCAACATGGTTTGTTTTATAGTCATTTGATAGATGATTATGGAATAAATTATGCTCAAAAGTATTTAGAAGTTAATGAAAAAGCAATTCAAAATATAAAAGAAATTATAGATACAGAACAAATTGAATGTGATTTTGAAGAGCAAAGTGCATATGTGTTTACAACAAATCATGATGAAGTGCTTGAAATAGAAAAAGAGGTTGATGCCGTAAATAAATTAGGTAAAAAAGCAAAACTTATTTCAAATGTGGATAAGCCCTTTAAGATGACAGCAGGAATAGAGTTTGACAA
Organism: uncultured Clostridia bacterium; assembly: GCA_944387425.1. Classification (GTDB taxonomy): domain Bacteria; phylum Bacillota; class Clostridia; order TANB77; family CAG-508; genus CAG-269. The sequence continues at coordinate 14,981 of CALXEV010000011.1, read as the reverse complement.
CCAAGCTCAATTTCATCCAAGAAAATATATGATAGGACTGGCAAATGTAATTTTAAAAGATAATCAAATTTATAATTATACAACAGCTACTGATGTACAAAAATATGGAGAGAAATTTTTGATAACAACAGATAGGGGAAATGTTCTAGCAGATAGTGTTGTTCTTGCAACTCATTATCCGATTGTTAATTTTCCGGGATTTTATTTTATCAAAATGTATCAGTCAACATCATATATTATAGCTATTGAAACAAACAGCAAAATACCTGAAGGAATGTATATAACAGCAAAAGAACCAGTATATTCTTTTAGAAGTGCAAAATACAATAATAAAAATATTGTTCTAATAGGAGGAAGTGAACATAAAACAGGAGAAGCAATAGCTGACAATTCTCACTATACAGAACTTGAGAAGAAAGCAAAAGAATTATATCCTGATTGTAAAGTATTATTTAGATGGAATACAAGAGATTGTATAAGTTTGGATAAAATTCCATATATAGGTGAATTTTCTAATTTATATAATAACATGTATGTAGGAACAGGATTTAAAAAATGGGGAATGACATTTTCAAATATTGCTGGAAAGATTGTTTCTGATAAGATTTTAGGAAAACAAAATGAATATGAAGACTTATTTACTCCTACTAGGTTAAAACCAATAAAAAATAGATGGGAAGTAAAAAATATGCTAAAAGAAACTGTTGATTCAATAGCACTTAATAAATTTAAAATAGATCCAAGTAGTGTAAGTGAAATAGAAAATGATAATGCAAGTATAATGAAAATTGATGGAGAGAATATTGGAGTATATAAGGACAAAAATGGAAAATTATATGCAGTCAGTCCAGTATGTACTCATTTAGGGTGTCTTCTTACATGGAATAACATAGATAAAACATGGGATTGTCCATGTCATGGAAGTAGATTTGATTATACTGGAAGAAATATTTATGAACCTGCAATTAAAGACTTAAATGTAAAAAATTTGTAAAAAAAAGTTTCAAAAAATGGTTTACAAAGAAAATTGGTTTTGTTATAATAAAAGCGGATAGTTAAACAAAGGAGAATTAAATATGGAAAATGACGTTGTAGATAAATTAAATGTTGAAAAAACTCCAGAAGAAATATTAAAACAATATTATAGTGTAATAGATAAAATAATAAAATTACAAAATCAAATCGAACCAGGGTTAGATAATGATTTTACACAATTAGTTGAACTTCAAGGACAGGAACAAAGACTTAGATTTCAATTAAGCCAATATGGTAAATATGGAAAAGAATTAGCAGAAGTGGCAATATCATATAAAAGAGCAAAAATTGGAGAATTAGCACCTACTAAAGCTCAAGCTGTTGATTGGAAACAAACATTAAAAGAATGTTATAAGCAAGACCAAGCACAAGATAGAAAAGAAATTGCTGAATTAGTTGCTAAAGAAGTAGAACTAAATGATAGAAGAGATACAATAGAAAAAACTAGTGTTTCATCAGAATTGGTACTAGAATAAACATAGGAGGAATAAAAAGTGGATAGAAATTATCAGGAGGCTTTTGTCGAAGTAGAAGAAATATTAAAAATAATGCCAGTAGAATTATCAGAAAAAATACCTATGAAATTCAGAAAAATAATTATTGAAAATCAAGCACCAGATTACAAAGTTATTATTCAAGAACCATTAGAGCAACAGAAACTAAAAAAAGAAACTTTAGTGATTTTAGGACTTATATATAGAGATTTTTTGTGTGATGAACAGGAAAGAAAAGAATTGAAGATTCAAGATGCACAAGAACTAGAAAAAATAGAAAAAGAATTACAGCAAAAATATGATATACAAAATGTATTTGATGCAAGAAAAGAAAACAGAAAAAAACAAGAGGAATCAGAAGATGATTATTCAACAAGTTTAACACTTTATGAAAAACCAACATTTTTAAAAAGATTATTTAATATAATAAAGGGAATTTTTAAGAAAAAATCATAAAAAAATGTTGAAATTTATTGACTAAAGCGAAACTTTTTGCTAAAATAACAGCATAAATCATATATTTATATGTTTTATAAACCGTTTATTGAACTAGATAATGCTCAAAATCAGTTATCTAGTTCTCTTTTTTTGTTTAAAATTATATTTACAAAGTAAAATAATAGATATATAATTTTAGTGAATATAGATATGTAGGAGGAAAACAAATGAGTAAAGGAAAATTATTTGTAATAGATGGAACAGATGGAAGCGGAAAACAAACTCAACTTAATAAACTAAAAGAAAGATTAGAAAAAGAAAATATAAAATACAAATTAGCAAGTTTTCCTAATTATGATAGTCCATCATCTTCATTGGTAAAGATGTATTTGTCAGGAGAATTTGGTGAGAACGCAAAAGATGTAAGTCCATATATTGCCTCAACATTTTTTGCGGCAGATAGATATGCAACATTTAAAACAACACTAGAAGAATTTTATAATAATGGAGGAATAATATTAGCAGATAGATATACTACGAGTAATATGATTCATCAGGCAGGAAAAATTAAAGATGATGAAGAAAGAAAAAAATTTTTAGATTGGTTATGGAATTTTGAGTTTAATTTATATGGACTTCCGATACCAACAAAAACATTTTTCTTAAATATGCCTACAGAATATGCTATAAAATTAATGGAACAAAGAGAAAACAAATTTACACATACACAGAAAAAAGATATTCATGAAAAAGATGCTGAACATTTAAAAGATAGTTATAATGAAGCTTTAAAATTAGTAAAAAAATATGATTGGGAACAAATTGATTGTGTAAAAAACAATGAGATAAAATCAATTGAAGAAATTCATGAAGAAATATGGAATGAAATCAGAATCTATATCTAATTTGCAAAAAGTCTTTAAAAGTGGTATAATTAAGGTAATTTAATTTATTTGGAGGTATTACTCATGAAATTCTTTGCTTCTGTCGTCCGGACTGTTGTAGCAGTCGCAATCATTGCTGCGGGTATTGTTGGTTTCACCCTGTGCCTGAACTGGCCTATGTGGGCCCCCAACAATTGGTTGGGCTTTTGTGTGGTGCTGGGTGGATATGTTGCCGCAAGTGGGATTCTGACCTTTGGCATCTATCTGCTCTCGCCTATGTTCTGGCAGCTCCTCATGGCATTCGCCATGGATGTGATGTTTGACACCAAAGAGAGCAAGAAAGCGGTCCGCAAGGTACACCACATGCAGCGCACGTTCCTGTGGTAAGATTATCGGACTAGTACACCGATGGCCCCGTTCAACTGAGCGGGGCTTTTCTATGCTATTTTGTAGATAATAAAATTAATCCTTTTTTAATCAAATCCTCAACAGAAAGACTTTCAACTGTAAGATGCTCAAAAGCTTTTTCAATATCTTTTTTAGAATATCCAAGAACCATAAGTCCAGAAATAGCTTCTTGAACATTTTCATTAATTTTTGAAGTCTTTTCTTGAGATTGTTCAATTTGTTCTTCACTTTGTTCTGCTTTAATTTTATCTTTTAATTCTAAAATAATTCTTTGAGCAGATTTTGTTCCAATTCCAGGAACTTGAGTCAATAATTTTACATTGTTAGAAATTACTGCAATAGCAAATTCAGATGGTTCAATACAAGAAAGCATTACTAAAGCACTTTTAGCACCTACTCCACTAACAGATAGCAATAACTCAAACATTCTAAGTTCTTCTTGTGTTTTAAAACCATATATACTTACATCATCTTCTCTAACTCTATAATATGTAAAGACTTTTACTGTATCACCAATGTCACCAATTGTATTTATTGAATTCTCAGCCATAAAAATTTTATATCCAAGACCTCCAACATCTATAACTATATAATTTTTAAATTTCATTTCTAATGAACCCTTAATATAAGCAAACATAAAATCCTCCTTAACTTTTTGTATTATAAATATAAAAAAATAAAAAGTCAATACTATACAAAAAAATGTTCGTATAATCTTGACAAAAATAATATATCGAATTATAATTTGATAAGAAAAAGGAGAAGATTATGAACCAAACAGAACCATTAGCATATAGAATGAGACCACGAACACTAGAAGAATATGTTGGACAAGAACATGTAATAGGTCTAGGAAAAATATTATATAGAACAATAAAGGCAGATAGATTATCAAGTATAATTTTATTTGGACCTCCTGGATGTGGAAAAACATCACTAGCAAAAGTAATTAGTGAAACTACAAAATACAAATTTTATAAAATAAATGCAGTAACATCAGGAGTATCTGATATAAAAAGAATAGTAGAAGAAACACAAAATTTCATGTTAAATCCTGCTGGGAAAAGTATTTTGTTTATAGACGAAATTCATAGATTTAATAAATTGCAACAAGACGCATTACTACCATTTGTAGAAAATGGAACAATTATATTAATTGGTGCGACAACAGAAAATCCATATTTTGAAGTTAATAAAGCTTTAATTTCTAGGTCAATGGTAATAAAACTTAATCCATTAACAGAAGATGATATATATAAAATATTAAAAAATGCATTAGAAAGAAAAGATGGATTAGGAGAATATAACATCAAAATAGAAGATAGCACTTTAAAAAAAATTGCTGATATTGCAAATGGAGATGTTAGAACAGCATTAAACGGACTTGAAGTTGCAGCCCTAACAACAAACATGGCTGAAGATGGATACATTCATATTACAGATGAAGTAATAAAAAATAGTATTCAAAATAGAAAAGCAATATTTGACAAAAATGGAGATACTCATTATGACAATATTAGTGCATTTATTAAATCAATGAGAGGTTCTGACCCAGATGCAACTTTATTTTATTTAGCAAGAGCATTAAATGGTGGAGAAGACCCAGTATTTTTAGCAAGAAGAATTGTGATATGTGCTTCAGAAGATGTTGGACTTGCAGACCCACAAGCACTTGTAATTGCAACTTCTGCAATGCAAGCAGTACATATGATTGGAATGCCAGAAGCAAGAATCTTACTTGCAGAATCTGCTGTTTATGTTGCAAATTGCAAAAAATCAAATGCAACATATTTAGGAATAGATAAAGCTTTATCAGATGTTCAAAACAAAGATACAGGAGAAATACCAATGCATATACGTAATGCACCAGTAGAGAAAATGAGAGAATTAGGATATAACGAAGGATATTTATATCCACATGATTTCCCTAGCCATTGGGTTGAACAACAATATCTACCAGACAAAATGGTTGGAACGAAATATTATATAAAAGATGAGAATATAAAATAGATAAATGGAAAAAATAGAAAAGAAAAACTTTTCTATTTTTTTGTGCAACATGATACCATTTAGTTGATTTGTACAATCAGTGAAAATTAGTGGAATTAGGTGGAAAAATATGAAATTGAAAAAAATTTTGATTGGTCTTCTAGCAGGAACAATATGTGGTCTTTTTGGAACTGGTGGAGGAATGTTACTTGTTCCTTCTTTTGTATACTTATTAAAGATTGATCCTAAAAAATCAAGAGCAACATCTTTATTTTGTATGTTAGTGATGGTAATGACTAGTAGTATATTTTATTATAGTAGTAATTATATTGATTGGAAAACAGGACTATTATGTGCAATAGGAGGTATTGCTGGAGGATATATAGGTGCTAAAATTCTAAAAAAATTTCCAGATTACATATTTAAAATTATATTTATATTATTTTTAGGTTATGTTTCTTATAATATGATATTTTAAATTTGGAGGTTTAAATTTTAATATATGGACAAAATATTAATTGGTGCATTTTCTGGAATTTTTAGTGGAATTGGTATGGGTGGAGGAACAATATTAATATTTTTATTGACATTTTTTGTTGGCTTAGAACAACACATAGCACAAGCAACAAATTTATTATATTTTATTCCAACAGCAATCTCAGCAATTATTGTGAATTTTAAAGACAAAAACATAGACACTAAACTAGCATTTTGGGTATCAATAGGTGGAGTTATAGGTGCCATAATAGGTGCAATAATTTCAATTAATACAAATGTAGAAATGTTAAGAAAATTGTTTGGAATTTTTTTGGCAATAATTACTATTCATGAAATATATACCTTATATAAAGAGTATAAAATTAATAAAAAAAGAGATAATAAAAATAGTTAAAAATTTGGTAGAACATGAATGTTTTAATAATAGAAAGGAAGAGGTAATAATGAATATGAAGTTTGTTAAAGGATTGGTTGTTGGTGGTTTAATATCAACAGGAATAATGATGATGTGGAATGATACTAATTCAATGACATCAAAAAAGATGGCCAAAAAGGGAAAACAATTTGCTAAAAAGATGGGATTAATGTAAAAAAAGGCGACTCAGGTCGCCTTTTTTTAATCTTTATCACATTTGTCTTTGCAGTCATCATCATAATGAGGTTTATCGCAAGGTTTGAAATCATCATCTTTATAATCACAATCAAGTTCAACACCTTTTAAACATTTTCTATCACGATGACATTTTGTGCAGATTTTAATGTGTTTAACTGAATTTGCCCAGATATCTATAGCATATTTTTTACCAGGACAAAGAGGTCCAAAAACGAACTCTCCATCATCATCTGTAAAAGTATGAGATACAGGTTTTAATTCTTTTTTGCCATATTTATAATCAACTTCTACTAATTTAACAACAGCGTCTTTTACTGGTTCTTTAAAACAATCCTTAACGACACCATAAATTACATCTCTATGGTCATTGCAAAGAGTTATATCTAAGTCGAATTGTTTTCCATCAGCTATAAAGCCGTCGATGTCAACAATAGGACACATTGGGTCTGGTCTTTTTTCATTTATTTCCATAATTAATACATCCTTTCTTAAGGCTTTCGCCTTTTATAATATATATTATGAAAAATAAAACAAAATTGACAATAAATATGGAATAAAAAATAAACATATTGTATAATAGTACAGAAAAGGAGAAATATAAAATGAACAACAAGGCAATTGGAATATTTGATTCTGGAGTTGGGGGACTTACAGTATTAAAAGAAATTCGAAAAAATTTACCAAATGAAAATATAATTTATTTAGGAGATACACAAAACTTTCCATATGGAAATAAATCAAAAAAAGAAATTATAAATTTTGCTATAAAAAATGTAGAAACTTTAATAAAAAAGGATGTTAAAATAATAATAATTGCTTGTGGGACAGCAACAAGTCAAGCATTAGATTTATTGAAAAAGAGGTATTCAATACCGATAATAGGAATAATAGAACCAACAGTAAATTATGTGAAAGAAAAGGGATATAAACAAGTTGGGGTTATTGCAACAGAAGGAACCATAAGAAGCGGAGAATGGGAAAAAAGATTAAAAGAAAAAATTCCAAATATAGAAGTTGAAAATAAAGCATGCCCAATGCTCGCAACAATTGCAGAAGAAGGAAAAGCAAATAGTCCACAAGGTAGAGCAGTAATAAAAGAATATATGAAGGGATTCAAGAAAAAACATATTGATAAAATTATTCTTGGATGTACGCATTATCCTATATATGAACAAATATTAAGAGATGAATTAGAGTATGAAGTAGAGCTAATAAATACAGGTGTTACAGTATCAGAATACTTAAGAAGTTATTTAGAACAACATAAAATTCAAAATGATAATGGTGGAGATGAAAACATTTTTCTAACAAAGTCAGAGGAACAGTTCAAAACTATTGCAAAAAAAATTATGGATGAGGAAATTTCAGTAAAGAGCATTGACATATAAGCTTTTTGGGGATATAATACCAGTATGAATTAATAGGAGGACAAAATACGAGAATGGACAGAAATATGTTTTCGATTAATGAAACTGATTATACACAAATGACAGACGAAAAATTAATAGAAAATATAAAAAACGAAGACCAAAATGCTTTTAATTGTCTAGTTGAAAGATATAATGACTTAGTTAATATGAAGGCAAGTAAATTTTTCATGGCTGGAGCAGAAAAAGATGATATGGTGCAAGAAGGAATGATAGGACTTTATAAAGCCGTAAAATCATATGTGCCACAAAAACAAAATTCTTTTAAAACATTTGCTAATATGTGCATAGAAAGACAACTAATTACAGCAGTAAAAAATTCAAATAGACAAAAGCATATTCCTCTAAATTCTTCTGTATCATTAAATGCTTCAGCTTATGACGATAATGAAGATGTAGATAGAATAGATATTCTAAATATAAAAACCCTTAATGACCCATCTGACATAATTGCAAATCAAGAATATTTCAAAGATATACAAGAAAAAATAAAAGAAAATTTAAGTGAATTTGAGCTTATGGTGCTAAACGAATATGAAAAAGGCAAATCTTATGCAGCAATAGCTGAGAAGCTAAATGCAAAAACAAAATCTGTTGACACAGCTATTCAAAGAATTAGAAAAAAAGCAAATAAAATTAAAAATAATATAGATTAAAATAGATGTATATCAAAATACATCTATTTTTTTGAACAAAAAAGAACCGGCACCAAATGTCAAAATGTCAAAAAAAGTTGAAATCTAAAATGAAAATTGTTATAATAATAAACAAGTGTGAAAATGGAGATGAACAAAATGAGAAAGAAAAAAGAAGAAATGGAGTTACCAAAAGCCCTTCAAAAGGACTATAAGAAAAAAAACAAAAAACGAAAAATAAAAAAAATAATAATAGTAATAATAATATTAATAATATTAGGAATATCAACACTAGCATTTTTACTATATGGACCATATCCAGGATTTAGAGAATGGTTAATAACAACAGCAATGACGACAATGTCTCATCAATATTTAGCAACATGGTTTTATGATGATGAAACAATACAAGAAGTATTGGATAGAAATAAAGTACAAGAGATAAATGAAATAACAGATACTAACACAATTGTAGTAGATAATACAGATAGAACAGAATATGCAAATGAATATGAAAGACAAATTTTAGAAAAAGACCCAAACAATGATGATTATAAAATAATAGAAATTAAAGGAAAAGGATATAGTGGGTATATGGCAGTAATATATGATCCATCAAGAATAAAAACAGTTTATACAAAAAAATTAGGTACAAGTGGGCAATATTTGACAACAATGGCAAAAGATAATGATGCTTTAATTGCTATAAATGGTGGAGGATTTGAAGACCCAAACTTTAACAGTAATGGAGCACAACCATTAGGAATAACATTCTCTGGAGGAAAACTAATAACTTCAAAATCATATTCAGGTTCAGGAGGATTAATTGGATTTACAGAAGATGATAAATTAGTGTTAGGAAAAATGACAGTAAAACAAGCACAACAGATGAAAATAAGAGATGGTGTAACATTTGGACCATTTTTAATAGTAAATGGTAAATCATCAACAGTATTAGGAAATGGTGGATGGGGAACAGCACCAAGAACTGCAATAGGACAAAGAAAAGATGGAATAGTGTTATTTCTTGTAATTGACGGAAGAAGAGTGAGTGAACCAGGAGCAGACATGAATGATTTAATAGAAATAATGGAGAGATATGGGGCATATAATGCAGCAAATTTAGATGGTGGTACATCATCAGTAATGGTTGTAAATGGTGAAATCATAAATGATCCAATAGATAGTTCAGGAGCACATAGAACAAGATATATATCTACAGGATTTATATTAACAAAAAAATAGAAAGGAAAATTGAAATGGGATTTGTTGTAGCGGTAGATGGTCCTGCCGGAAGTGGAAAAGGAACAATAACAAAAATAGTTGCAGAAAGGTTGAATTTGACAACAGTAGATACTGGGGCAATGTATAGGAGTGTAGCACTTGAATGTTTAAACAAAAACATAAAACCTACAGAAATAGAAAAAATTAATGAAATATTAAAGGATATTCAGATAGACCTAAAACGAGAAAATGGAAAACAAAAAGTTTATCTTAATGGTCAAGATGTAACAGAAAAAATCAGAAGTAAAGAAGTAGACGATTGTGTAGCAAAATTTGCAGCAATAAAAGAAATAAGAGATAAAGTTACACCTATTCAAAGACAAATGGGAGAAAATCAAAATATTATAATGGAAGGCAGAGACATTGGAACAGTAGTATTTCCAAATGCAGATGTAAAAATATTTTTAGATTGTTCAATTGAAGAAAGGGCTAATAGAAGATATAAACAAAATTTAGAAAAAGGAATAACAACAAGTTATGAAGAAGTTTTAGAAGGAATAAAAGAAAGACACAAATTAGAAACAGAAAGAGAAGTAGCACCATTTGTAAAAGCTGATGATGCAATATATGTTGATTCAACTAATATGACCATAGAAGAAGTAAGTGAAAAAATAATAGAAATAATTGAAGAAAAAAGAAAAAATAAATAATTTGTCAACAAGGACCGTCCCTGTGGCAAAAAAGGAGAAAAGATGAAAGAAGAATTTTTAAAAACACTAAGAACTGTAAAAAGAGAAGGAATAGAAGATTTAATAAGATTTATAGAAAGCACAGACTTTTTTACAGCACCTGCAAGTACTAGATTTCATGGAGACCATGAAGGAGGACTTGTAGAACATAGTATGAAAGTTTATGAAATACTACAAGAAAAGGTTAAAAATTCACCAATAGAATTAAATATTCCAGAAGATACATTAAAAATAGTGCCATTACTCCATGATATTTGTAAAGCTAATTTTTATAAAATAGATTATAGAAATGCTAAAAATGCATTGGGAGTATGGGAGAAGGTTCCATATTATACAGTTGATGATACTATTCCTTATGGACATGGAGAAAAATCAGTTATGATGATTACTGAATACATGAAGTTAACAAGCGAAGAAAAATATGCCATTCGCTGGCATATGGGATTTACAGAACCAAAAGAACAATATGGTACAATTGGTTTAGCTTATAAAAAGTATCCATTAGCATTATTAATGTTTGAGGCAGATTTAGAAGCAACATATTTTTTCAATACATAAGTTATTTAGATTGGTTTGGTTGTTCTTGATCAAGAGGTTCAAAAAGTAAGCGAATATCAATATCCAAAACTTTTGCAATTTTAGCTACAGTATCAAGGGAAAAAGTATTTCTGCAAGAGCTTTTGGATTCAATTTTTCTAATAAATTCATAACTAAAATAAGATTTCTCAGCTAATTCTCGTTGAGTAATCTTTTTTAGTTTTCTCTGTTTTTTTATATTTTGACCTACTAAAAAATAAACATCAGGTTCCACCAAAATACCTCCTTTATTATGTCTGCCTAGATAATATCAAAAATTTCAAAGAGTAAAAGTTGCTCAATACCACCGCCAATATAAAACATTCACATTTAGATAAAGCAAAATCTATAAACAGATACAATAAGAATAATTTTGGATAAGTTATTGCCAAAACATTAAAAATGAGATATAATAATAACCCAAGAAAATCAAAAATTATTAATATTCGGAAGGAAAAAAACAATGTTAGTTAAAGAACAAATAATAAATGAGTTATATCAAGATGCTGGAGATGTAAGAGTTCAAAAAGCAAGATTGTATGTAAAAACAAAAAGAGCAGAAATAGAAAAAATCCATTACGAAAACGAAAATAATTTTGAAATAACAGGAAAAGTCAGAGGACAAGATATATATAGGACACATATACATGTTGTTAACGGAGAAATAGAAGATGTTACATGTGAGTGCCAAGATTATCAAACAAGATATGCTTCTTGCAAACATATTGTAGCTACAATGATGGAATTTGCAGAAAATCCTAAATATATAGATATTGTAAAAAATAAAAATAATGTAGAGATTAATAAAACATTAAACATAGATGCTAAATATAGAGGATTTAAGCAAATAGTAAACCAATTTTATGCAGATGAAATGAAAGAGATTGAACAAACAGAAGAAAAAGAACATAAAAAAGAAAAAATCAAAATAGAGCCTAAATTAATTTATGATAAATATATAAATAATTTAAGAGTAGAATTCAAAATAGGAAATCAAAGAATGTATAAACTAAATGATTTGGCAGAATTCTATAACAGAATGATGGCAGGTGCTAAATATAAATATGGTAATAAATTAGAATTTATTCATACAGAAGATGTATTTGATGAACAAGACTTAAATTTATTAAAATTTATATTAAAAAATGCAGAAATAATAAGCTTTGTAAATTCAAGTGCTAATACAAGTTACAGATATTATGGCAAAGTAGTAAATGATAATTATATTGCATTAAATAACACAAGTTTAGATGAATTATTTGAGATTTTAAAAGATAAAGAGATTGCTTTCCAAGAAGAATACAAAGAAGAAAAAATAAAGTTAGTTAATCAAGATCCCGACTTTCACTTTATTTTGAAGAAAAGTGGAAAACAAGAGTATAAAATCATATCTAATCAAAAAACAGATATTTTAAGGGAAATTAATATATTATATGGTACAAAATATGAATATATTATGATAAAAAATTCTATTTATAGATGTAGTGATAACTTCAAAGATTCTACATTAAAATTATTAAAACTTTTTAAAGAAAATTTCTTATCAGAAGTAGTGTTAAGCAAAGAACAATTACCAGAATTGTTTTCTGTAATATTGCCCAAAATGAATGATTCTATTGAATTTAAGGATGTTGACGAAACAGAATTAGAACAATATAAACCTAAAAAACTAGTAGTAAAAATGTTTTTGGACTTTGACAATAATGACCATATAATAGCAGATGCAAAGTTTTGCTATGATGAAGAAGAATTTAATCCATTACAAGAAAATATAAATATAAAATATGCAAGAGATGTTGTTGCAGAAAGTAAAGCCATAAATATGCTAAGAAAAACTGGATTTATGTATTATGCTCAAAAAGAATGTTTCATATTGCCTGATAATGACAAAATATATAACTTTCTATCAGATGAAATAAATGAATATATGCAGAAATTTCAAATAATGGTAACAGACAATTTTAAAACAAAAGAAATAAAACATCCTAAAATTGGAAGTCTAGGCGTAAAAGTAGAAAATAATTTGTTATCAATAGATTTAGAAAGTTTGAATATAGATATTGATGAACTTGAAGAGATAATGAAAAATTATAACTTAAAGAAGAAATATTACAAATTAAAAGATGGAAGTTTTTTGGATTTAGAAGAAAATTTAGATATTGAGTTTATAGATAAATTAGTTTCTGGCATGGGAATTAACTATAGAGATTTAGAAAAAGGAACAGTACAACTTCCTGTAAATAGAACTTTATATTTAAACCAATTATTAAAAAATCTAACAAATTCACAAATAAACAAAAACTCTGAATACAAAAAAATTGTTACCGGACTTGAACAGGAAAATCTAGAGGATGAAATAAAAGTTCCAGAAAGTTTAGAAAAAGTTTTAAGATACTATCAAAAAACAGGATATAAATGGTTAAAAACTTTAGATAATTATAAATTTGGTGGAATTCTAGCGGATGACATGGGACTTGGAAAAACAATTCAAATGTTATCAATTATAGCAGGATATGTAGAAGAAAATGAAAATAGAAGAGCATCAATTGTAATTTGTCCAAGTTCATTAACACTAAATTGGCAAAACGAATCAAAAAAATTCACAAATGATTTAAAAACTCTTGTTATAAGAGGAAATTCACAAGAAAGAAAAGAACAAATAGAAAAAGTAGATGGATATGACTTGGTAATTACTTCTTATGATCTTTTAAAAAGAGATATAGATGTTTATGCAAAAAAACAATATCAGTTCAGATTTGCAATTGCAGATGAAGCACAGTATTTAAAAAATAGTAATACACAAAATGCAAAAGCAGTAAAACAAATTTTAGCAGATACTAGATATGCATTAACAGGAACACCAATAGAAAATTCTCTTGCAGAATTATGGTCAATTTTTGATTATATAATGCCAGGATATCTATTTACATATAAGAAATTTAGAAATGATTATGAAGTACCTATTATAAAAGATAATGACCAGAAATCAATGAAAAGACTAAAAATGCTTATAGAACCATTTGTTTTAAGAAGAACAAAAAAAGAAGTTTTAACTGAATTACCAGAAAAAACAGTTACAGTATTAAATAACCAAATGAAAGAAGAACAAGAGAAAATTTATTTAAATTATCTTGCTAGAGCAAAACAAGAGATTGCAGAAACAATGAATATACGAGGTTTTGAAAAAAGTCATATACAAGTGTTAGCGGCACTTACAAGACTTAGACAAATATGTTGTCATCCAGGATTGTTTATCAGAGATTATAAAGATGGAAGTAGTAAATTAGAACAATGTATAGAAATAGTTAAAGATGCAACAGACTCAGGACATAAAATATTATTGTTTTCTGGATATACTTCAATGTTTGAATTTATTGAAAAGGAATTAAAAGAAAATAATATAACCTATTTTAAATTAACTGGTTCAACAAAAGTTGATGATAGAATAAGAATGGTAGATGAATTTAATGCTAATAAAGATATAAAAGTATTTTTAATTTCACTTAAAGCAGGTGGAACAGGACTAAATTTAACAGGTGCAGATATGGTAATTCATTATGATCCATGGTGGAATTCATCTGCTGAAAATCAGGCTACAGATAGAGCATATAGAATTGGACAAAGAAATAATGTTCAAGTGTATAAACTTATAACTAAAAATTCTATTGAAGAAAAAATTTATGAGTTACAACAAAAGAAATCTCAATTAATAGATAATGTTTTGAATACAAAAACATCATTTATTAGTAAACTTTCTAAAGAAGATATTATGAAGTTGTTTGAATAAAAAAGAAAAGATGATTTTTCACATCTTTTCTTTTTTGTCTTATGGTGCTTTTATTGTTGTCATTGCTGAAATATTTCCGATATTATCTATTGCCCATAAGTAATATGTTTTTCCACTTTCAAATGTTACATCTGTTCCTGCATCTTCCCATGAACTTGATGCTGTTGGTGGTGTGCTTGAGGTACTTATATATCTTCCTTTTATTCCTGAACCTTTGTCTGTAT
>CALXEV010000010.1 GCA_944387425.1 uncultured Clostridia bacterium | reverse complement strand
TACTATCTTTCTAGAATTTTTTATTTTAAATTTTAAAAATATTCTTACTGGAATTTACTTTTTTATTCAACCATTTTTTTAATTTTTTTTATTCTTTTGCTCTATCAAGTATTGTATACCCTGATAAATCTGGAATTGCGACATCTTCTTCTGTTACAACATCAAATTGTATTTCATATGTATAAGTTGATTCTACTGTTTCTCCATCTGAAGAATATCTTTCGATTTTTACAGGTGTATAATCATCTTTGCTTACATAAATTACACCTTTGTTTTCGCCATTAGCTTTGATTGCATAACATTCTTTTCCATCCACTTCTTCCATAGATATTCTTGAACTTAAAGCATTTTGTAATTTTGTAAAGAAATTTGCATCATCTTCAAAAAATACATTTGTTCCAGTTGAAAATAATGAAGAATCGATTTCTTCCATTTTTACAGCTGATTTTTCTTCTGTATCATCATATACAATCCATTTTTCTTGCCCATTATCATATATTGTATAATAGCTACCATCATCTCTAAATACTTTTATTGAGTAATTATTTCCCATCTTTCTTTGCTCTCTATTCCAATCGCCTTCAGTTTTTACGAAAATATTGTCTGCACTTTTTATTTCATTATCTCTCTCTTTATAGCTTTCAATTATTGAATATTTTCTAAATGTTCCTACTAATATTATTATTGCTAGCAATATAATAATAATTGCTACAGTTAATACTATTTTTGTTCCTTTGTTTTTTTCCATAAAAAATTCCTCCTATAAACATATTTTATAATAAAAATATATTATAACTTAATTTCTTTGTCAAGAACAAAAGCTACAATTTTTTCTAAAATTTTACATTTAAAAACACAAAATAATTTTATCCTACTTTTTTCTAAAAATCTCTTTAAATTTTTGTTTTTTTATGATATTATGAAACAAATTAAAGAGAAAGGATATGGTGTTATGGAATTAAATAGATGTAGTCGTTGTGGTGCTTTTCACACAAATCCAGGAGATGTATGTCCAAAATGTGCAAACAGAGATAATTTTGAATTAGCTACATTTAAGACATATATTGAAGAAAATGGTTTCTCTTCTGTTGATGCTATTGCAACAGAAACAGGAATTACTCAAAAAAATGTAACTAGATATTTAGAATATCAAAATATAGCAAATGAACCAGATATGAAATCACAAAAATTTACAGGTTCAGGAATTGTTTTAAATTAAAAGAGATGATTTTATATCACCTCTTTTTTCTATTCTAATTCATTTAACATCATATCACCAAAAACTGCATATCCAACTTGTGGTTCTTTAACAAATACATGTGTAATTGCACCTATAAACTTACCATTTTGAATTATAGGAGAACCACTCATACCTTGAATAATACCACCTGTTTTTTCTAATAATTCTTCATCTGTGATTTTAATTAACATACTCTTATTATCTTCATTATTATTTAAATATATTTTTTCTATTTCCAATTCATATTCTTTTACTTGTCCATCAATTCCAGAAAGAAATGTTGCTTTTCCAAGTTCAATTTCTTGTCTTGATGCAACTTTTACTCTTCTATTATAATTTATATTTAAGTTATTTAAATTTTCTACTGTTCCATAAATTCCAAATCCACAATTTTTATAGATATTTCCTATTGCAGATCCATTAATAATAGTACCTTGGACTTTTCCAGGCTCTTCTTTTTCTCCTTTTACTATTGAAACTATATTTACGTCATCTATTTCACCTGATGAAGTGTTTATTATTTCTCCAGTATCAATATCAGTTATTGCATGACCTAAAGCTGCAAAACTTTTACTTTCTTCATTGTAAAAAGTTACTGTTCCAACTCCTCCGGCACTATCTCTTACCCATAATCCTATTTTATATTCTTCTTGTTTATTTTTTACTGGTGTAATTTTACATGTTTTTTCTTCACCATTTCTAACAAATTTTACTTCTATTTCCTGTCCATTAGATTTATTTATACTATTTACTAATTCTTGAGTATTATTTATAATATTGCCATTAACTTCAATGATTGAATCTCCTTCTAAAATACCTGTGCCTTCAAATGGTTTATAGATTTGTCCATCTATTCCCTCTATTGATGATGTTCCTACCACTAAAACTCCACTTGTATATAATTTAATCCCTACAATTTCTCCATTTGGAATAACTTCTATATCTTCTAAAACACTTACATCTATTGTTTTTAAATTAATTTTATCAAATAGGCTTACTGTAAGAGTCTCTTGACCTGCTTTATCAAATTCTCCTGTATTTATATTTGAAGCTGTTTCTATTAAAGTGGTATTTGATTTTATATTTATTCCCCATAATGTGGCAATATTTATATCTTCTCCTTTGAAGATTATTATATTTTCAGGAATATTATCAATTGATACAATATATGAATACACAAAAAATAATACAAATATTAAAATTAATTTTTTGAGCGTTTTCAATTGTTTTCACTCCTTTAATTTTATTATTTGTATTAATTATTGTTTTATACAAGTTAATTTTTTGATATTATCATACCTGCATTATTGCTAAATAAAACATTTAAATTATTTTCAGTAATTTCTTTTGGTAATTCATCATAATTTCCAGAAAAGTCATCTTTTAACAAAACAAAATATTCAAAATCACTTTTTATAAAATTTTGCAAATTTATTGTAGGTTCTCCATAAGATGTGTCTATATAATTGTAAAAATTTCCGGTAATAGCATATACCCACATATTTCTTCCTGAACACCAAGCTACACACATATATGTTTTATCTAACTTATTGTCTTTATTTAAATTATTATTATAATATTCCAAAATTTCTAATTCATTATTTTTTATTAAAAGTAAATCATCTCTTACACTTACCGAATTATATAAATAAATATCAAAAAATAACAAATTATTTTTTAATATAATTGAAAGTGGGATACATATACAATATGCTATTACAAATAAATAAGTCATTACTTTATGCTTATTTTTAAAATAATCAACAAATCTAAAAGCAACACATATTACAAAAATCCATAGCAAATAATATGTTTTATAATAATAATATTCTGATACTATATTTTGCTTCATTCCTATAAATAATATACCTGTAAAAATAATATTTAATATTAACATTTTTGACTCTATATTTAAAATCTTCTTTTTAAAAATAATAATTAATGACAATATTAAAAATATACATATATTTGCAAATAAGTTTTTATAGATATCTCCTTGTATTCCAAGTATACCAATATATCCTTCTTCTGGTAAACCATTATATTCTATCATTTGAAATACTACAAAATAAATAATTCCAAATAATCCAGGTATTATAAGTGTAATTACAATTCTTACTATATTATTTATATTTAATAATTTTTCTTTCTTTTTTAATGAATTATGTATTATTTGCAAGAAAATTGCCAAATATACTATTGGTGCAAAATAATAATATGAAAACATTATTCCAAAATTCAACAAAAACAATAATATATTTTTAAAATTCTTATTTGTTTTTTCTTGGCAAACAATTAATATAGTTATTATTATGTTTAATCCTAAAGTTAAATATGAAAAGCCTGAAAATAAGCTATCTAAAGGATATGCTAACATATATATAATAGCAAATATTAATGGTAAAATTTTATCTTTTTCTTTATGCTTGTTTTTACTTAATAAAGAATACATTAATATTCCAGATAAAAACCATATAAACAAATTAAATATAATAAATGCAATGCTAAAATAAGTATTACTAACTATTAGTTCTAACATTTTAAATAAAATACCAGTATTTATATATGAACCTGGCATTAAAAATTGTAAATCAAATAAATTCATAATATCTGAATTTTCTTTAAATAATAGTTGTGATGTATTATAAAATTCATTTGCTGAAAAATAATGCACAGCAGCATCTGTAATATGGTTTTTTATATTGATTGGAAATCCATAATAGCAAATAGTAATTGCAATTGTAATTATAATCATTAATACTAAAACTATTATATCCATTTTATTAATAAAATATTTTTGAATTTTTTTTGTTTTTCTTATTGTATAAATTAAACTTGCAATAACTATTAAATTTATTATTGATAGGCTTAATAAATTTGATGAAATTCCTATAAAAGATAATATTACACATATTAATATATTATAACAAAACATAAGCATTAAGCTTATTGCAAACCATTTTAATATGTTTTGCTTTGTTTTTGTCTTATATACTAATATGTGTAATATTAATAAAGTTAATAAAGTCAATGTATATATAATTTTCATATATTATGTTATCCCATTTTTAGAAACAGTACCAGTTCCTGCACCTACAATAATATGTAGGTCTTCATCTTTTATTGTATAATAAATATTTTTCAAAGATTGTGAAAGGGTCTTACTACTATTTCTTGCTACTACTGAGACTATATCCCCCTCTTTTAAAATTATAAATCCTTCATCATTACCTGTTTCAAATAGTTTTTCTTCAATTTGAGTTGAATAAATTGAGTAATATGAGTTTTCTCCTACATTATTAGTTTGCATTGTCTGCCTTTTTGATGTATTATCATCTAAGATTTTTATTTCTATATCAATATCATAAGTATTTCCTGTTGTAGATAAGCTATTTATATATGATTGATATTCATTTTCCGTTAATTTACCTGTTTTTATGATTTGGTCAACAAATTCAGCAGTAAGTGTTTGGACTGATAATACTGCAAGGTCGTCATTTCTATCAGCAATTATAACTAAAGGTACTAAAAGCATTAATATTGCTGCTATTATTATAGCTATAACTGATGTTGTTGTATCTTCCATTTACTAACCTCCTCTATCCATCTTTTAAGGTATATGTTATTACTCTTTTCTTTGTCTTATTTGCTTCTATAGAATCTTCTGATGTTCCTCCAGTTCCTAGATCTTCTTGATAATATTCGCCAATTTGCTCTTCAAATTTTTTATCTTTTAAAAAGTCATATAAACCTTGTGTATATATGAATTGCTCATGATATCGATTTTCCACATTATTTGCACTTTCTCTTTTATTTAGTAATATATTAATATGATTTACTGCTTCTGCGGGTGTTGAAATAACTTCTTTTTCTAAGTCAATATAATTTATTGCAAGATAATTATCACTTGCAACAACTAAATCATATCTATCTGCTAATTCAACTATATTTGAATTTCCTGCATTATATAATACACGTTTATTATAAGAATCTGTATAATAATATAATGGCAACGGATTTCCGTCTTGATCTTTAAAAACAATTGCAAAATTTTCTTTATAAGCTTTATAAATTGTAGGTATAATAGTTTCAATACCTACAGTTTTATTTTCTCTTGAAGGTGTTACATACATATAATCAGATTCTCTATCCCTTGAAGTTATTATATTATCTATTGCTGATGATGCTTGAGAAAAACAAGATATACTAAGAGAAAGTGCAAGCACAAACATCATTACTCCAAAAGCCATTTTTAATGCCTCTGCCGCATTCTCCATAGTATATCTCTCCTTTCAATATAAATCAAACTAATTTTTTGTAATTGTTATTTTATTTATTAATTTTGAGTTTTCATCATATGTTGCTACTACTTTATATCTAGCACCTGTATCTAGTCTTGATGGTTGTATAGAAGAACTTCTTTGAAGTATTAATGATTCTCCGCCTGTGTCGCTTGATTTATAAGCAATTTCAATTTTTCTTCCTTCATCTTCTTCTGATAAATTGCTGTTAAAAGCTGTTCTTATTAATGAATTTACACGTGTACCTGATACGCTTTCACCTTGAAAGTTTAAAAACTTATCATTAAAAGCTTGTATTTCATACTCACTCAAATTTGCATTATTTGTAACTACATCTGATGCATTGTTAAATATCATTAACCCTAATGATATAATTAATATTGCAACTAATACAGCTGCTGCAATTAATAAGGCTTTGGTTGCGTTCTCCATAAATTTTTTCCTCCTTTTGTATATTAAAAAATATTATTTTAACTCGATAAAAATTTATCGAACATTATAAACTATTTTATATTTGTTCAAAAAGCATATACTTTATTTTACCTGTACTTTCATAATATTCTACTTTTGAACACTTGAATTTTATATCTATGAATAACTGAATAAATAATTCTGTTCCTTTATTATAAATTTGTTCCATTCTAACTGTTTTATATGTAGTATCGGTTTCTTTCATAGCTACTTCAATTTCAATTGAGTTTGTATCATTTTGTATAAATATATTATTTTCATCCTTCTGAATATTGTTTTTAGTATTTTTATCTACTGCTTTATTAATAATTGAACCTAAATCTATTCCATATATTTCTTTATTAGTATATTGCTCAAATTCCTGATTTTCAGCAGCTAAAATTTCTTGTTCTGCTTTATAAGAATAAAATCTTAGGCCAATTGTTATAACACATATAAGTATTATAACAAAAAATATAATAATTTTTTTCATTCTATAACCTCATTATAACATTTTTTTCGCTTTTTTTCAACTTTTAAGATGCGTTTTCGAAAGTAATTTCATATACTCTTCTAGTGGTATTACTGATTTTTATATTATCGATACTACATATATATGTATACCCATCATCTCCACTTAATAGTTTAGCAGAATTATATGTATTACTATCTGTAAAATTATTAATATATTGTTCTACTCCTTCAATTTTTTTGCTTTTTTCTGTGTTTCCTTCTTTGTATTTGTAGTTCTCAATATTAACTTTTACATAATAAGAACTTTCTCCTGCATCTTCGTATGTTAAACCATATTGTTGGTTATTTTCATATGCTAAACTAGCAACTGTGACAATGTCTTGCATCGTAATTTTAAAAAGTTCAGGTCCACCATCTTGTTCTACATTTACATATTGCATAAATTGAGTATTAAACTGGTTTAACGCGTTTGCTTCCATTTGTTTGTCAACATCATCTTTATATGAGCTTAAAGAATTATATAAATATACTCCTAATGTTAATATTAATATTCCTATTAATACACCTGCTGCCAAAAACAAAGCTCTTGTTGCATTTTCCATTTATTTTTTCCTTTCAGTAAACTAACTAAATTTAATATTTCCATTTTTTATAACTACTCTAAATTCCATTTTATTAACTCTTCCTGTTTCTTCATCATGTCCTATTGTTTCACATACAAAATGTGCTCTTTTGAATTGAGTATATTGATAATATTTATAAGTAATTTCTTGTATTGCTTCTAATTGACTTTTTGAAGAGTTCTTTACTAAATATTTATCATCTAATTCTATATTAACTCCAAGTATTTCTTTTAATAGATTTGTTCTTTTTTGTCTTTTTCCTATTGCATCTCTTCCAGCTCTATCTCCTTCGTCATATAATGTTTCATCATCATGTTCTAGTATTATGTTAGAAATGTTAGCAGAAAGTTGTTGAAGTTTTCCTTCTGTCAGATTTGATATTCCACTTGAATTTGCATCACTAATTAGTTCATTTGTTATATTAGTAACAGCTATTAATTGATTATCAAGTTGTCTTGAACCTCCTGATGAAGAAGTTATGTTGGTTATTGTATCACTATCAAATATTGATTCATCAGATGAATTATATTTTAAATCACCTGTTTTTCCATCCAAAAATATATTTACTTCTATTCTTGGATATTTAGTTCCTGCTAAATAAGATTCTCTTTCATTATAATCAATTATTCTATTCATCACGGAAATAAGTTCATTTCCTCTTATTTCTTTTTCATAGTAATTTTCAAATCTGCTATTGAATTTAGTAGTTTGCTCAACCTCTGTTAAATCACTTTGCCCTTGATAATAATCTGATAATTGGTTATATGCTAGTAATACAATAGCTAGTAACATTACTGCTATCAATACTCCTGCGGAAATCAATAGTGCTTTTGTTACATTTTCCATTCTATCCTCCTAATTGTGAGAATGCTCCAGACATACTTGTTAATCCTATTACTACTAATGGTATTATTAAATATCCAACAAATAAACATATTAAAGGAGCAAAACCAATTCCTTTACCTATTAAACCTTTTCTAGAAATTAATCTATCATTTGCATCTTTTCTTTTTTCTTGATGGTAATCTCTATCTGCATCTAACTCATCAAAAGCTTCTCTTATTGGTATTTTTTCAACTGCTGCTTGTAAACTTTCAACAATTCTTATCATATCTTGATTAGATACTGAATTTTTTAATTCTTCTAGTGCTTCCCATGCTCCAGCTTCATAGTTGTTTACACATCTAGAAATTGGTTCTTTAAATATATTAGCATATCTTTCTAGCCATTCTAGTATCATTTCTACATTAACTCTTTCTATTTTCATAAGCATTACAATAATTGTTTGGAATTGCATTACTTCATTTTCCATTTCCATTTGTCTCATTTTCTTTTGGAAAATCATTAACCATACTGGTGCCATATATCCTATTATTGCAATACCTATAGCAAGTAATTCCTCAAACCATTGCATGTTTTCAGAGTTAACTACTTTTAATTTATCTAAGATTCTTTGAGCATCTTCATCTATGTTTTCGTCATCTTCTTCATAATATGGTGATTTTGGTAACTCTGCTTTTACTTCTTCTAAAGTAATATCTAAATCACCTTTTAGTTTATCTAAAAAGTAATTATCTTGTTCTGTTAATGCTTCTGCTTCCTGCTGATTTTTTTCAGACAGTGTTCCTAAAACAACAGTCCTTGTTGTCGGTTCTGTGTATACATAATTTATTGCTATAGTGTGCATTGCTGCAGCTAGAACTATTGTTGCAATAAATGTTACTACACATAAGCACAATCTGTTAACATAAACCCATTCCATTTTAGATTTTGATGCAGAATCTTTCAGCAATTGTTGCATCTTTCTATATTCTTTTGTACCTCTTTTAGGAATAAATAAATTAATTACCTTTTTTAAAACTGGATTTTTATATACTTTTTCTTGCCATGGGTGTTCATTTCTTGCTATATCGACTTGAACACCACCATTGTCTTTTAATTTTCTAGTAATAATATATGATACAACTGTTAATACTACAATTAGTATTTGAACAATCATTCCAAGCTTTCCTTCGTAAAATTCATTAGTAAATGAAAAGTTTGAAACTGACCAATTTTTTAATGGTTCAAGTAATAATACTGGTGCAATTGAAATTATTGATAAACTTTGAAATACATAGTTAAGTTTGTCCCTTTTTAAAATTTCAATTTGCATTTCTTGTGTAATATTATTTATATTTTTCAAATATAGTGAAGAATTATCATCTTCTTTTCTATCACCAAATTCTTGTGTTAAGTAAGAAATTCCAGCAAATTCTTTTAGATAGCTATTTGGTGCTATATCATAATATTTTTCAAGCTCTGTTTCTGGATCATCAGAACTTAATACTTCATATATTTTTTCACCTTGTTTTGAAACACTTTTTTCATCATCTAATGATACCTGATAAATTGCTTCTTCTACCATGTTATATTCATGATATGCATGTCTAATTTCTGCAAAGAAATCAATCTGTTCTCTTAATAGATTATTGTCGATTTTATCAACCATTCCTTCTACCATAGTATCTACTATAAATAACTCAAAAATTAATAGTATGCACATTAATAATGTATTATTTTTTGAAATTAAAATTGTAATCAAAACAACAGGTATTAATATTAAAATTGCATTAGTTAATATTCTTGCAGAATCTTTTCTTGTAGTATATTCATCATCTATGTTTAATATTTCAAGTCTTCTACGTAGTTTATATATATACCTTTTAATAAAAGGTGTTCTTATATATGTTAAGTATAGTTTTTGATACAATATGTCTAATGAAAAGTTGTCTGCTTTTGTACCTTCTTGTAATTTCTTAATTTGCCTATATTCAGACTTGTTCATTTTTTTGTTTAGTATTAAATATACAACAATTATTACTGCAAATAATACACCAGAACCAATCATTATATATTTAAGCATATTTGTATCCATCTATATAAACACCTCCTATGTGTTGTGAATTTTTATTAAGCTTTTATCTTTTTTGTTTTTTGCTTTCCCCAATGTTTTTCTACGAATTTATCAAATTCCTCAACATCAGATTCATCCATATTGTCTCTCATCTCACGTAAATTTTTATCTGTTATTTTATTTGTTATTACATATTCACCATCAACATATTCCATTATATTTTGATATGTATATAATTTTTGTTCTGTTGATTTTGCAAAATATGTTGTAGCATTTTCGAAGAATTTCTCAACTTTTCCATCCATAGTTTTTTCACTCTTATAGTCACGGTCATATGTTGTATCATCTTCTACTGGTATACATTCTGTTACTCTTTCTATGTATCTTCTTCCTCTAAAGTCTTTTACTAAGTGAATATCAAAGTTCAATACTTGTACTACTTGTTCTTCTGCAGTTTTTTCATTTTTAAATACTCCTGCTCTTAACATAGAGTTACGTAACGCTGTTACTAAATCTGGGAATGTTTTTGCGTGGTGAGTAAATAATGTAAATTTTGAAGCAACCTGTGCTGATTGAATCATCCAAGATGCTACAGGGTCTGTTGCAACCTCACCTATGATGTTTACAGAACCATCTGTCTTTTTCTGTACGTCCAAACACTCTTGTCCAGCAATTGTATCTGTTTCACGCATTGATAAAATATTTCTTGTTGGGTAAATTTTTCTTAAGTGCAACTCAAATGCAGTTTCTGTAATACGTAAGTTCATTGTTTCATATATATTTTCTATCATAGCCATAAGCATTGTTGTTTTACCACAACCTTGCTCACCAGTTAGTGATATAATTCTTGCACCTTTTACAAGGTATTTTAATAAATTAATTGCATCTTCATAACCAGGAAATGTTATAATTTGTTCTAGTGTAGCTCTTTTAACATCAAATTTTCTTACGAAAAATGCCCATGTTTCTGACATACTTGGTCTTACAACAACAACACGAGAACCATCTTTCATTTCATTGATTTTGTAACCATTTGTATCTGACAACTGTCCTGGATTATTATATTTATATATGTTTTGGCATACTCTTTTCAATTCTGATTCTGTTCCAAATGATAAAAATGCTAAACGTATTGATTTACCTTGGAAGAATATCCAAATACTATCACAAGCTCTTGGTACTTTATGATCTGCTACTTGATCCAAATAATCCCCATCTGTTTGTGCTACCTGGCTTAAGAAACTTTCTGGCAATCCAGATACACCACCAGATACACCATCGATATTCATATCTCTTATTTCGTCAATTGAGCTATATCCTTTATAATGTTGATATATTCTTTGAACAACGACTTCAAGTTTATCTTGGAATGATAAAACAATTTTTTCTTTTTCATAAATTTCGTCGATTTCATCATCTGTTATTACATAACATGGTTTTGTTTCACCTTGAATATATTTCAATGTTGCCAAATTATATCTTTTTATTAATTGTGTTAATGCCTCATAGCCAAATTCTTTTTTATAAACATATAATAAAATGTCAAATTTATCTTGTGAAGTTAATAATGATGGTATATCAAATGGTATAGCACTAGATATATTTGTTTCATCTACTCCATATTCTTTAGCTAATAAGTCTGATATAAGTTCTTTTACATATCTTTTGTCATTAACATCTCCATATGTACATCCTTTTAAAGCTTTTTTCAAAGCATATTTTTTGTTTTTTCTTCTTTTTAACTCTTCTTCTGAAAGACCTATATCATATAAGTTTATTTTTGTGATTTCATCTAATCTCTTTTTAACATATTCACGCATTTTATCTAGTGTATATGTTTTGTCATCTTTTTCAATTTCGGTTTCTACTTCAGCATTTTTATTTTTATTTATATAATACAAAACTGAAAGTACTGCCACTATGAAAATAACTATTATTAGCAATGTATTAAATATTGACATTTTTTCACCTCATTTTCTTTTGCAATTCTTGCACTCTTTGAACAATTGTGTCTATTAATCTTACAACTTCATTTATAAACATATATGTATCATCTGTTGTATCTTTTATATTTCTTTGTTTTAGGAATAATTCTGTTACATTAGCTTCTTCTGCAGCTTCAAAGAATAATCTATTATATGGCATCAAATTTATATCTTTTTTTATTCCTAAATATCTCATTATATTTTTTTTGTTATATTTACTGTCTTTATCATATTTTCCTATTACAGGTATACACTTAAGACTTTTTATATTCAAATCATTTGTCTTTAAATTATTATATCTATTTAAACTAGCTAATCTTTGAGTAAATACAAAAACATTTACATTTGTCATCTCTAAGATTTCATCTTTAATTTTTTGATTTAAGTTCTTATCCAAATCTACTATTACCATATCATAATATTGGTTTGCAATTTTTATTAATTCTGGATAAAGTTCTGATACTTTTTGAAAACTATATTCATTTGGATTTGTATCATTTTCTGCTCCTGTATATCCGTTTAAAACTTCTAGTCTTCCTTTGAATATTACACGTGTATAATCTGTAATTATTGAAGGTTGTATCTTATTTGCACTAATTAATTTAGTTAGTCCTTCTATTCCATTTTCAACTGCAATATTATTACTACTTCTTCCAAATAAATCTTTATTTGAATTTTTCCTAGTAGAATCTACCCAAAAGCAATTTTTCATTGTAGAGTCATTGCAGCTAGTAGATAAAAGCAATATTTTGAAATTACGTTCTATGGCCATCATCGTTGCTACAGCAACAGCTGATAGTGTTTTACCTGATTGTTCTCTATCATCATTCCAAAAAGTTACAACTGACATGTTTATTCTCCTTCTATAGATTTTTGATAATGCCTCTTATAGTTCTTTCTCCTATTTTGTCATCTATTTTATTGACCAAATAAATTACATTTTCTCTATACTCATTACTTAAATTTTTAAACTTAATTTTTTCTAATCTTTGATTTTCAACAATTGCAGCTTGATCTCCATTTTCTAATAAGAAATATATTTTGTCTTCATTCCATTCAACCTTTGCGCCTAAAGCTAGATAGTCAAAATATTCTTCTTCTTCTTTTAACATTTCTTTAGAATAAAAAATTTTTGTCATTTTTAAAGGATCTTTTAGTTGATTCAAAATATCTATTCCTTTTTTTAATGAATATGCATCAAAAGATGTTGTATAAAACAATTTGTCTGCATTTGTTAATTGAAAATCAATTATTTTGTCAAATGTATCTATATCAATTAATACATAATCATACTCAAAATCTTCATTATCTTCTAATCCAATATATTTTCTGATTTCTTCAAAATTATCAAAGCCGATTGCTACATCTATTTCTTCAAATTCAGTTATATATGATACTGTAGGATTTATAACTGGTACTACATATTTACATTTTTGAGTTACTGTAGCATCCACAACTAAAACCTTTTTACCAGCTAATTTCAAAACTTTTGCAATACATAGTATTAAATCTGTTTTATCATATACCCCAATAAACCCTATTTTGTTCATATTATTGTTTTCCTTTCTGTTTGCTTTTCAAACTTCATAGTAAGGGCATATTAGATATGCCCTTATCTATTAGTATTGCATTGATTCTATATATTGTCTTCTTGCAGAATCTGAATTAGTTATTCCTGTTTCCATTCCTGATTGAACATTTCCACTATATCCTTGATCGCTATTTATTATTGATTGAATATATTGATTTCTTAAGTTTGCAGCATCTTGTGTTATTCTTGCTCTTATTGCATTCATAGCTGTTTCAACAATGTTTGGATCTCTTTGAATTTCTGCTAATACATCTTGATTTGGAACATAGTTTGGTGTTGCAGCAGCTTGCATTCCTGGTTCTGCATATTTAGTTGCATATATTTTTGCACCTTGAACTCCATATGCTTCAACTATGGCACTAGACATCATTAATATTTCATCTTCTCTTAAATTTAACCAGATTGTATCTGATATGTATGTTTCATCTGGATTTTGTGGAACTTCTACTAATGCTTTTGATACAACTATAAAGTTCTGTCCATTTGGGAACATAACTCTTATATCAACATAGTCATCTGTCATCAAATCTACTGGTAAAGTTATCATATTATATTCTTCTCTTCTTACATCATCTGTAATAACTTCATCTGATTGTACAACTAAGTCTGCAGTGACTACAGTATTTTTCATTAAATCCAATTTTGCAACAACTGGTACATTATTCACTTCTATATACTCTTTTGAAATTGTTGTGTTATCTGATTCTAATCTAAATCTGTAATAGTTTCCATTATCTTCTTGATATACTCTTGTGATTGAATCTTCGCTATTTGTATCAACCATGAACAAATATCCATCATAACTTAATGGATCTGTTCTTAGTGTAACTCGTTCTTGGGTATCATTTCTATAATATCCACCATCTTGCTCAGTAAGTTCTATTAACGAATCAGATTCATTTAAGTATAAGCCTTCTGCATCTGTATTAAACATTTGTCCATCTTTAGTTTGTAAATACCATGAATCTATTACATCTATTACAGATGTTGCATTTGCTGGAATAGTATTTTTATCTACAGACAACATTGTAAACATATCCTCTGTTATTACTTGTCCTGATTTTACATCTGTACTTAATGTGTATACATTTACTTTTTGTGCTTCCAACTCTTTTTTAGCTTGTATTTGTTGGTTTAATTGCAAAAATAGAAATACTATTATTGCTCCAGTTATTAATAATGTTATAATCATTCCTAATAAGAATGAATTTCTTGCTTTTCTTTGCATTGGATTAGATGCCATTTTATATTTCCTCCTTTAAGTTAGCTTATAATTTATACGCTATCTTTTTTTATTTTACAACATTTTTAGTTCAAAATCAACAAAGTATTTAGTTTGTAATACAAAATTAATATTATTGTAATATTATTGTAATATTTTTTAAATCTCTATTAAAATATGCTCTATAGCATATGATACACCATCTTCTATATTTGTTTTTGTAATTGTATTTGCCATTTCTTGCACTTTAGGAGAACTTTGCCCCATTGCAATTCCAAGTCCGGCATTTTTTATCATTTTAATATCATTTATGTTATCTCCTATTGCCACAATTTCATCTGGCAAAACTTTTATTTTTTGTGCTAAAAATTCTATAGTATTCCATTTATCAACATTTTTTGCAGAAATCTCAGTGTAAAAATATTCAATTGGAACATCTTCTGTTCCTTGTCTAATTATTTTTCTAGACATATGTGAAACTTCTAAAACTTCTATATCTGATATTTCTTTAAGTTTTTTTATTATAGAATTAAATATTGCTTGATGACTATCACATATTGTGATTTTTATAATTTTTTCATCTTTTTTTGATATATAATCATATAAATTTTCGATCAAATTTATGTGTGTTTTTTGTTGTTCTTCTTTGCTTAAATTTTCTTTGTAATAATATAAGACATTATAATTTAAATTCTTGGCCAAAATTTCTTTTTCTGTGTAAATATTATAATATATGCTATTTTCTTCACAAATTTTTATAATATCTAAAACTTTTGATTTTTTTAATGTGTTTTCGTATAAAATTTGTTCATTTTTTATATCATATAATATAGCACCATTTCCTGAAATGAAATATTTTTTGCTTTGAATCTCTTTTGCGATATTTTTTATTGAGTCAATTGGTCTTCCTGAAGCAATTACTACTTCCATTCCTTTCTCTTGTGCTTTTTTTAATGTTTCTTTTGTTTTTTCTGTAACTATTCCATATTGATTTAGCATTGTTCCATCTAAATCTATTGCTATTAGTTTATACATATGTTCATCTCTCCAAATTTTCGTTATTTTTCAAAAAATTTCCTGTTTATTTTCATTAAAAATTGTACATCATATGTTTAGAAAAAGCAATAGTTTTTTCTAAGAAATGTTATATATAGCAGGAGGTGAAAAAACATGGCAAACTCAAATAACAGCAACAAAAAATTAGTTCCAGAAGCTATGAGCGCTTTAGATAAATTCAAATATGAAGTTGCTTCAGAAGTAGGTGTTACTTTAAAAGACGGATATAATGGAGATATATCAGCTAAAGATGCTGGTAAAATCGGTGGAAATATGGTTAGAAAAATGATACAACAAGTTGAAAACAATATGGCTAACAAATAGTTTAATTTATAACTAGATTTTATATTCACTTGGCAGAAGTATTTTTCTTGGTTTTATATATGTTTTTTATTTAAGCATACATAAAGGCAGGAGATGTGCTCCTGCCTTATTTATTAATCTTCTATTTCTTCATTATTTAATACTTTTTGTGGATTTATTACTGTAAATTCTTCTATTTCTTCATCTGATAAAACTTTGTGAAGTTTTTTTAAGATTTTTGGCATTTTAGTATAAACTTGGTCAATTCTATGTGAATCTGTACCAAAGAAACGAATCAAATCATTTTTCAATAACTTCTTTAATGTTTTTTCTGCCTTTTTTCCATACATTCCAATAATACTTCCATAGTTTGCTTGAAATAATGCTCCCATTTCAGCCAATTCTTCTATATATTCTGGATTATCTTGAACATATGAATATCTTTCTGGATGGGCTATTACAGGAACAAATCCATTTTCTATTAATCTATATACAACTTCTTTGTCATTCATAGATTTAGCTGATAATGGAAATTCAAATAATACATATTTAGAATTATTAATTGTTGATGCTTGTTTATTTTGTATTAAATCAATCATATTATTTGTTATATATATTTCATTGCCAAGATATAGCTCTATTCCACTTATATTTTTTTGTACCTCATTTAATAATTCTATTCTTTCAGTTTCATCACTTTCATAATACCCCTCCATATAATGTGAAGTAGATATTATTTTAGTAAATCCTGCTTCTTTTGCTTCTTTTAACATTCTTATTGTTTGTTCTATACTTCTAGAGCCATCATCTATACCTGGTAATATATGTGAATGAAAATCTATCATATCTTCTCCTATTTATATTATTTTCTCATTGCCCTTGGTATATCTCCATCATCTGGAGGTGTTCTTTTTGATTCCTCTGGTTTTCTATCTCTGCTTAAAATATCATTTACTCTATTTTTTTGTTCAACTCTTCTTTGTTCATTTTCCATATCTTCTCTTGTTTTTATTTTTTGAGATGTTGAAGCATAATAATATGTTTCATTATATTTTTTAGAAGCTATTGGTATTTTATTATATACAACTCCTGCAACATGTCCACCTACATTTTTTATATCTTTTACAACTTGAGCCAAATCATCTTTTTTAGTTTGATTGTGAGCAGTTACAACTATTGTAGAATCTGTAAATCTAGATAATATAACTGAATCTGTTACTAGTTTTGATGGTGTTCCATCAATTATAACAATATCACATTCTCTTTTTAGTTCTTCTAAAAGATTTCTCATTTGATGAGTTACTAATAATTCTGATGGGTTTGGTGGTATATTTCCTGCCGGCATTACATATAAATTTGGAATTTCTGTTTTTCTTAAATAATTTCCCAAATCATTTCTTTCATCATTTTCACCAACTCCAGAAAGATAATTAGATAATCCTGGTCTTGGAGTAACTCCAAATATACTATATACTCTACCCTTTCTCATGTCAGCATCTATTAATATTACTCTTCTTCCTGCTTGTGCAAAAGTTACTGCAAGGTTTGATGCTACCCATGATTTGCCTTCTCCTGGCATTGTTGATGTTACAAGTAAAGTTTTTAATCTTTTATTTGTATTCATAAATTGTATATTTGTTCTAAGTGTTCTGAATGTCTCAGATACAGGAGATTTTGGATCTTTATGTGCTACTAATTCTTTTTTTATCATTATCTTTTACCTCCTCTTTTTCCTCTTTTTTTATTATCTGATGACAAATCATATACTGGAATTGATGCTAGAACTGTATAACCAGCAATTTTTTCTATATCTTGTGCAGATTTTATTGTTGTATCTAACATATTTGCTATTAATACATATAACAATGCTAGCACAAAGCCTGCAGCTCCAAATATTACTATATCACGTGGATGATTGATATTTGATGGTGTGTTATTTACCTCTGCTTCATCAACAACATGAAGATTTTCTATTCCATACCATTCTTTAATTCTTTCCATAAATACTTTTGCAATTTCATTAGCAATTTTTTGTGCCATCACTGGGTCATCATTTGTTACAGTTATATTTATTACTTCAGTACCATCTTTAGCTGTTACAGCAACATTCTTTTTAATACTTTCTTCTAAACTTTGGTCAATTGCCAAATTTGATAGCACAGTACGTAATACCGAATGACTTCCTACCAAATCACTATATGTTTCAACTAAATTTGAATTTAATGTAACATCTGATGTTGTGATTGATGTTGATGGTGTTTGTGAATTTGATGATGAATTTGTTGCTAATAATAATGATGTTACTGATTGATATTCTGGTTCAACAAAACCAAATGTATAAATAACTCCAATTACTATAAATATTGCAACTATTAATATTATTGATATTTTCTTTTCCCAAAAAACTTGTAGTAGTTCTTTTAAATCTAGTTCTTCCATTTTTTCCCCCTTATTATGCTATTCCTCTTCTGCAATATGTTTTGCATTTGCTGGTTTGCAAAACACAATTATTGCATATACTATTATTAAAACAATTGCAATTACTAATGTAACAATTCCAAAAGATTGTATTTTTTGTAGTACATCTTTCAATATAGTTACTAATGTGTTAGAGAAAGCATCATTAAATACTTTTATGTCTTCCACATATACTTTTGTTGTTACAATATTATGTGCCACTAGCACAAATACAGAAGAAGCTAAAAGGGCTGTACCTAAATTTTGAATTAGTTTTGATATATTTTTGATATTTAATATTATTAAAAGTATTGCAGATACTAATGCAACAATTAAAACTATTTTATTGATTTTTTCAAGCAAGTCAACTGCTTTTGAATACATTTCATTTATACTTGTTTCATATTTTGTGTGTAATATTGTATCTGTATATTCATCACATATATGTTGTACAAATTGATCTATTGCTTTTGCATTACTACTTGTTTTTATGTCTAATTCATCAATATTTTTATTTAAATTATCTACGATTTCTGTTGTATCAATTTTAACGTCTGTTCCTTGATAGATGTTTGATAATATTGTGTTTAAATCATTTTTAACTTTTTCTTCTGTACATATATCTTCTAGCACAATTTCATCTAATCCTGATTGATATATATAATTTTCAAAATTTGATTTTACTAACTCATATGTTTCATGGTATAAATTTGTTTCTTCTAATTTACTTGTAATATATGACTGATCTAGAATTGTAGAAGAAAATATATTTCTTATACCCAAAAAAAGAATACATATAGTAAGTATTGCTATAATTATTATTTTTATAATGTTTATTAATACTTTCATTTTCTTTTCCTTTCTACTTTACTAGTTCTGCATATACTACATATCTTTGTGTTGCATATCCAATATTATTGAATGGATAGCATGTATATACCATTAAGATTTCTTTTTCTTTTTGAATTGGAAGTTTGTCAACTTCTGTTTCTTTTATTAATTGCATATCATATATTTTATATGTATATTCCCCATATGTTGTTGTTACTTTAATTTCATTTCCTATTTGTAGTTCTGAAAATCTTCTAAACATTTTTTTAGAATTGTGACCCATATAAATTATTGAACCACCTTCTCCAGGGAAGTAACTACCACTTGAATGTCCAACACCTTTTTTTAGAATTTCTAGTGTATCACCATAATAAACTGGTGCTTCTAAATCTATTTTATCAATTTTTATTGTTGCATATTGAGTTCCATATTCAGGGTAATTAACTAAGGTGTTGTCATCTGTATCAATTTCTATTGGTTCTTGTTCTCTTTCAGGATTTATGTCTATTGATACTTTACTTACTAATGAAAAAATCTCTTCTATTTCTTGCCCACAAAATAGATATATTACAAGCATTAGTGCACTTGTAATAAAGAAAGCAACTATTATACTACTAATAGTTGCTTTCAATGCCTGTACTAATTTATTATTGTGCATTTGCTAAATTTCTTTTTGCAACAACAGTTATAGCTAGGGCAATTATTGCTATTATAGAAACAACTAAAACAACATTTACGTTATTTCCTGTGTATGCTAATTTTCCGTCTGTTTCTGAAACTGTTTCAACTAGTTTTCCGTCTTTGTAAACTTCAACTGAACCTGTTTTGAATACTAATTTAACACCTAATATATCAGCTGCTTCATTAGCAATTGTTTTCATTGATGATTTTTGAGCATCTGTTAATTTTGCATAATTTGTAACTCCTGCAGCTTCCATTATAGCTATAGCTTCGTCAGCTTTTGCTAAAACTTGGTCAGCTTGTTCATCTGTTACAGGATATTGAGATAAGTATCTGTCAATTCTAACTTTATCAGATTCTGTTAATCCGTATTTAGATCCTTTCTCATATAATTTGTCTGCTAATTCAGCTGATGTTGTTGCGTTTACAACTGTTGCAAATGCCATTACTAACATTACTACTAATAATGCTATTGTTATTGACTTTTTCATTTTCATACTCCCTTTCTTTTGCTAAATTTCATTTTCATTATAACATTTAAATAATTATAATGCAACACTTTTTTAAAAAATTTTTTATTTTATTTGAATTTTCTTATATCTAACTAGTGCTAAAACACCTACAATTCCTACTATTGCAATAAGTGTTATTAATGTTTTCATACCAGCTTTTGGTAAATCTTGACCTGCTATTGTATTGTCTTCTTTTGGTGTGTTTGTATTATTTTTATTGTTTGGATCTGTTGGTGTTTGATTTTGGTCATCATTTGGCTGTTCTGGTTCTTCAGGTTGTTCTGGTATATTTTCCTTTATTGCAATTGCTGATGTATATGTATTTAATTCAAAATCATTTGTTCCATCTGTAAATTCTTCTGTTTGGAATGTTATTGAAGTTGTGCATGGTTCTACACCTTCAGCTAATGTTAGTGTTATACTTGCAATTTCTGTTGCCTCTACTGCTTCTTTAGGATCTACAACAATTCTTTGTGTTTCTGGTGCATATGTTGCTGTATATCCATTTAACCCTTCTACTGTAACTTCTGTAAAAATAGTTGGGTCATATTGTAATATACCTTTGAAACTGATTAATGCCCCTTCTTCTAATCCTTTTACTGTTCCAATTCCTAATTTTATTGTAATAGATGTTGCATCTATTGTTGTTTCAAGTTCTTTTGTCATATTTAATGTTACATTAGGAGTTGGTGTTTCTTCTTCATTTCCATCTTCTCCTGTACCTGTTTCTGTGTCTGTTCCTGATGTTGTTCCTGTTCCATCATCTGTTTCAGGTTCAGCAAATACTAGACCACATGATGTAACCATTAGCATTAATATAATTAAACTTGCTATTATTTTCTTCATTTTATCTCCTCCTATACGCTTTTTCTAATAAATTTTATCATTTTTTACAGTGTTCGACAAGAGGTTTTGTTTTAAGTTTATATTACATTTGTGTTACAATTTTGTTACAATTCAAAAATGATGTAACTTAATTTGTTACATCATTCATTAATATTATAAGTCTCATTCTTATATAGTCTTTAACACCTACTGGTCTTCCATCCAAATCACAATCTGCAGCAACTTTTTCTATATCATCTAAATTGTTTTCTAATAATAAGTAAATTCTCATTTTTATGAAATCTTTTAAATCTACTTTTCCGTCTTTATTAATATCTCCTGGAATAATTATTATGTACTCGTCACCTGTTTCAGTTATCAATATATCACCTGTAGCCAATATATCATCTTGAGATACTTCTTCACCATTTCTTGTTATTTTATATTTTACTGAAAGGTTAATTTTTTTATCAAAATCTGATTTTATTGTATTGTTTGTAACGTTTTTAATATAGTTTTCTTCTATTTTATAATTAGTGTCATTATTAATAAATATTTGGAAATATCTCGTTGTTTTGTTTCCAGCCTTATCAATTGCTATTATCTCATAGAACCCTTCTTCTTCTAATGTAGCTCCATTTTCATAGTTTGAAACTACTTGAGAATTTAGTTTTAATTCAATACTTTGTAGATTTTCATCATTTGCTTTTGGTGTTACTGGTTCTGTATATAATTTACCATTTTGTATTCCTGATATTGTTGGTGCTATTTTATCTATATTTTCCACTGTTGCTGTTATTTTTAATGCTCGTCCTTTTATTGTATATTCAAAAGTAAAGCTTCCATTTTGTTCAAATATATGTTCTTTACTATTTGAATTATTTGTTATTTGAATATCTGCGTTTGTTTTTATTGTTGCTTTTACATTTTGATTTGTTAATTCTGTTGTGTTGTATTCTATTGTCACAGGATTATTGGTTATATATTCATCTATATAATATTCTATATTTATTTGTGCAAATGTATTTGCCCAGTTTGCTAATAGTAAAGCATGTAAATTGTTACTTATTATTAATCCTGCTTTTATGTCATTTTCTTCTTCTAATCCATTTATATATGTTGCTTTTTCATAATGGTCTTTTGCAAAATCTAGTATTTTTACAGGATATATTATTTCAGCTCCTTGGTTGTTGTTTATTGTTGTTTCTGCTTCTTGTATAGCTGTATTTGTTTGTTCAATGTCTGATTCTGCAACTGTTTGAGCACTCACAGTTACTAAATCTTGATATGCATCTCCTATATCATTTAACATATCTAGCATTGAACTTATTTTTACGTCTTCTGTTTGTAGTGTTCCATCTTTGTATGCTTGTAATATAATATCACCTAATTCAAAATGTTGTTGCATAGCTTGTTTACTAGATGTTTCTGTTATATTGTTTTGAGTTTTTCCAACATTTATCATATAATTATTCATTTGCTCTATTTTGCTTACTAAATTAGGAACTTGTGTTATTTCAGAAGAAAACATTGCTTTAAATTCTGTGTATTTTTGTGTTATAGATTCTGAAATTGTTTTATAATCGTTTACAAAATTATTTACAATAACTTCTTTTGTAAATTCATGTACTACCACATTATCTTTTTCTATTTGTATTTTATATGTTTTTTCTCCATCTTCAAGTTTTAATTCTATTTGTGTATTAAATGTAGGTTGTGTATTGTCTATTTGTACCGTTTCTTTTAATTCATCATTAACAAGTATTTTTGCTACATAATTTGAATTTTTTCTTATATTTTCAATAGATATATCAATATTATAGTCACTATATGTATTTATTAAATTATCATTATTTGAAACTGTTATTGAGTATTCTTCACTAGGATTATTTATGAATATTTCTCCAAATACATACCATTTATCATCTGTTCCCCCAGAATTTCCTAATAAATATGTTGGATTTTCATCGTTTTCATTATAAAATAGTCCTAATGATATTATATATTTTCCATCTTCTATGTCATCTAATTTTATATTTATATCTTCTTGTATTTCTTCGTTTGGCATCCAAGTATGTGGGTCAATATCTGTTTTATATTTTTTTACTAGATTGTAATTTTCATCTAACAAGCCAATATATACTGTACAAGGTTCATATAATGGTGCAACACCTTCATTAACAAATTTTAATGATATTGGTGTTTCGGATATTGTTGATGTTGTATTAGTGTATGTTGCTCCTTTAAATTTGAAATAGTAGCCTATTTTGTTTGCAAGCATTTCACAAAATTCTTTGTTTTCAGCATACATATCAGTAAAAAATTCAATATAAGACGGATGCCATGTTTCTACATAATCTAAAAGTTTTTCTTGATCCCACAATCCGTTTTGTTTAAGTACTTTATATGAAGAAAAATATTCAAATATTGTCGGCAATTTTCCATAAGCATGTTCAAATATTTGCTTACCATTATATAATTGCATGATCCCATCTCTTCTAATAGTTACTCCATTATCCACTGCCCATTTATAAACATCATTATACATTTCTTTTCCCCATGGACTAACTAACATAGTAGAATTAAATGCATCCATGTATGGTTGGATAAACAGTTCTTTTAACTGTTCAGCCGAAATATCAGTACCTCCTATTGAAGTTAAGTGTTGTTCTCCATATGAGCCATATGAACGAATATCTATATAAGCAATATTCTCATTTCCATCATATCTTTCTGCTAAAGCTTTTATAAAATTATTTAATTTTTCCAAAAAAATTGGATCTGTCCATTCTGGTATTATCTGTCTACTTCCATCTGTCTTCTCATACACATAATATTCAGCACCCGCATCAAATACCCACTTTGGAGTTACATACTCTTTAGGAGAACTAATACAAACATTCATTATTCCAAAAGCAAATTTTTTTCCTCTTCTAGCACAATTATTTATTTTACTATCTAAAATATCCCAATTATATTGTCCTTCTTCTGGTTCAATTGTTGACCAACCAACTCTATAGTAAACAACACTTACCATGTCATCACAAGAATCATCTAACGAGTCCCTTAGTACAAATCCTTTACCTGGATTTAATAATACTTCTTCACTTTCATATGTTTTACTAATTGTTGTATCATCAGCATCATCAACAATTTCTATGTCATCTAACAAATTATTCTCATTTTCTGCTTTTAAATTTATATTAATGAAATATTCTACCGCAATAAATATAGCAAATATAATAATAAGTATTATACTTGTAATATGCAAAACCTGAAATATTTTATTTTCCATTAATAATATTTTTTTTATCTTTTCCATATTATTTTCCTTTGTCTTTTTCTACATTATAATAAAATTTTTCTAAAATATAAATACATTTAAGCAATTTTTTTATTAAATATATTTTTTAATACTTTGTTTATAATGTTTTTTTCTTTTATGAAAAACATTATACAAAAAACAATTGTCAATATAATGCAAATAGTTATATTAGCAAAAATACTCACTATTGCACAAATTATAGAAATAGATAAATATGCTAGAAATTTTCTTTTATTAATCTGTATATTAGTTATTTTTTTTGTTTGTTTAACTCTAATAAGCCACATAACAAAAAATCCCATAAATGTTGAAATTCCTGCAGCATAAAGTCCTATATACGGCATTAATATAAAATCAACAACTAAATTAATAACTGCCGCAACTATGCTTGTAGATGTAGCTCCAAATGTTTTATTATGATTCAAGTAATTAATTCCATAGAATGAA
Source organism: uncultured Clostridia bacterium (assembly GCA_944387425.1). Taxonomy (GTDB): domain Bacteria; phylum Bacillota; class Clostridia; order TANB77; family CAG-508; genus CAG-269. The sequence continues at coordinate 19,754 of CALXEV010000010.1, read as the reverse complement.
GAAAATCCTTGAAAAACCATTCCTAAATATATAAAAGTTGAATAAAGTGCTGCTGATTTGTATTCAGCACTAACAACAAAAGGTAAAACTGCCCTAGTTGCTGGTATTGCTATTAGCACTAATCCAAATATTAACTCATAATATTTCTCAAATGTATTCGTATAAAACTTGTCCCTTTCTTCTCCTGCCTTTTCTCTTATTGCTACATCTTGCCAAGAAGAATAGAATAAACTATTCACGGTTTGCAATACTGCTGGAAATTTACTTGAAACAGAATATATTCCGTTACTACTTGCTCCTAATAACAATCTTATAATATACTTATCTGATGAATTAATTAACCACCAGCTCATAGCATTGGGAATTAACGGTATAGAGAATTTAAGCATTTCAGATAAATTCTTCTTATTAAATGTTATTTTCTTTACAACTAAATCTCCACATTGTATTAACATAAAGATAATTGCAATAAAATGAGCAATTGTATAACTAATACATAATCCATCGACCTTTAATTTAATTCCACAAACTAAAATTGCAATCAAGACAAGAAAACAAAATGTTTGAAATATTCCTGCAACAACAAAAGTTTTTTGTCTTTTTAGTGCCCTTAATAATCGTTGTAATGATAAAAACCACATTTGCACTATTAGCATAACGGTAAGATATATTGCATATCTTAATCCGATAGTATACTTTCCTATTACAATACATAGTATTGATGATATGATACTGCTAATTAGCAACATCCAGTATGTATTAGAAATTATTTTTTGCCTTTCATCAAATCTTTCAACAATTTTCTTATATGCAGCATCAGTTATTTGAAAAGTAATAATAGGTATTAATAAATTAATTGTAGTTAATATTAAATCATAATTTCCTAATTCTTCTGGTACGATATAAAATGTATAAAGAGGAACAATCAACAAGCTTAATACTTTAGAACCAAAACTGCCAATTGCATAAATAATTGTTCCCTTTATCAGTTCTTTATTTTTATTTTTTATTGTGTCCATTTTTAGTTATTTCCCCCCAAATGTTTTACAATTAAATAACAAGTTACTAATTAATGGATTCTTTCAAAAATTGTTTTGATTCTTCAATCAATGATGCCAGCTCATTATAAGCCTTTTCTCCATATATTGTTTTTTCATTTAATAATTTTTCATTTACATTATCTTTTAACTTTACTATTTTTTCATTATTATCTGTTAGCTCTAATAAATTAGATATACGTAAATTCCATTTTGAATGTTCAAAAACAATAACTTTTTTATTAAAAATGATTGAAAAAGCAAGTGCATGAAAGGAATTAGTAATAACTAATTTTGCATTATATACAATGTCCAAAAAATCTTTTGGTCCCATTCCTTCAACATGTTTAAAACCTTTTAGTTCTTGAATTCCTCCTTTAATAGCAATAATAGGACAATTATACATCTTTTTTACGTTAGATATTATTGATTCAAGTGTTGAATTACTTTCCATATAATAAACCAATATATATGATTTGTTTTTATTTTTTAAATTGTTTTTATTTATCCATTCATCTTTATCAAGTAAGAACACAGGGTCACATACAACATTAACATTTAAATTTAATTGTTGCTTTAAATATGTTGCAGATTGCTTTTCTCTTACTGAAATAGCTTTAAAGCTATTTAAATATTCTTCAGACCATTTTTTTTCAGTTTCATTTATATTTTCTCTTCCATAACTAGCAGCATAAGCAATTTTGGGTTTATTTATAACAAAATCCAAGAAAAAAGCTCTAGTTTTATTGGTGATATCAGTATTCCACACTTGATCACTACCAACAATATAACAGTCATACTTATCTTGTATTTTATTACAATCTTTATCACCATGAATAGTTTCATCTGAAATTATTAAATTTTCTTTTCTAAATTGTTCAAATTTTATTTTTTTTATCTTACCATTAATTTTTTGGAAAATACTGTTTTTTTTCATGTTTTCTTCTTGTGATTTTTTTCCTTTAGGATTAAATTCTATATCTAAAAATTCAACTTCATTTTCTTTTTTTAAATATTGTGATAAACCATAAGCTTGCAATACAGCACCATAGTTATTAGCTTTGCAAAATGTGGCTATTCCTATCTTTTTCATGATTAATTCCTACCTTTACTTTCTTTTATTTGTTAAATTTTTTACTTTTCTTCGAAATTTATCTTCTATAGATGCTTTTCTTATAACTCCGTATAATTCAATTGCTTTTTCAAATCCTTTAGTATAATAAATATGCCAAAACTTTTTTCTATTAGACGGTTCTATAAAATTACCTTTTAGTGGTGGTTGTAATGTTTTTTCTAATTCTACAGATTTGAATATAATGTCATTTTTTTGTTTTTCAAAGTATTCTTTCCCAATATTATCATTAATTAGTACAAGTGAAACTCCTTTATTATCATTAAAGCCACTTACTACATCATCTATTCCCCAAAAGTCTGCAATTGTAATATCTCCTGGTCTATTAAGATTTTTATATGGACATTTAAAACAAGATGGTCTAATTATTACATGATTATAAAACAAATTTGTATATACTTTGCTGTCATGTTTAGTTCCATTAATTTCAATAGTTTCAACATGATCTTTCCATCCATAATCTTTTTTATTACGAAAATCTACAGCAGTTATTTTTCCATTATATTTTTTAGACATATATTGTAAATATTCTCTCCAAATTTTAGGACTTGGTACTCCATGGCAAACTATATCTACTAACAATAAATTTTTTTGCAAATTTATTGGAACAACTTGTCTTATTCCTTGTACTTGGCAGCCTGTTCCTGTAAACATTACTACTTTATCATTCTTTAAATCTTCTACAACTTGATTTGCTATTCCTTTCATCGAACTTTGAACATATTTTGAGCCTCTCATCAAATTACGAATTTCTTTATTATCTGCTCTAAAATGAATTGCTTCAAACTTTTCATTTAAAATGCAACCATATATTACACCATTATTATTTAATACAACATCTGATAACGCAGTAAATATTCCTCCAGATCTACTTTCACTTCTATCATCTTCATTTTTATGTTTTACAGCAAAGGCTATTGGCTTTTCATATTTTTGAACTCTAAAAGTACTATTTCTCATTGGGCAAACTTTTAAGCATTTTCCACAATTAATACATTTGTCATTGTCTATACTTGGATATTTAAAACCTTCTTTGTTTTCTTTCATAACAATTGCTTTTGTTGGACAAGCATCAGCACAAATCTCACATCCACAACATTTATATAATTTAAAATCATGTGATACATTTTTCTTATTTTTTTTATACATTTTTTCTCGCTTTCTATTTTATCTTTTTAATCTATTAATTCATTCTCAATATAATGCTCTGTAGCATTATTTTTTTTAATAATTTTACATGGATTACCAATAACAACTGAATGAGATGGCACATCACAATTTACGTAAGAATTAGGAGCTATAAGAACATCATCACCTATAACAATTTTTCCAACTATTGTTGAATTAATGCCTATCCAAACATTATTTCCTATACAAGGAACTCCTTTTCTTTTTCCTCTATTTTCTTGACCTATAGTCACTCCTTTATGAATATTTAAGTTTTTTCCAATTTTAACATTTGGATTTATTGTAATGTTATAAGGATGACAAATAAATAATCCTTTTCCAATTGATACAGTTCTTGGTATCTCTATTCCATGTTTTTGAGAAATGAGACGATATCTGAAACGATAATAATAACATATAACCTTTTTTTTACATGTAGATGCTTTTCTAAAATAGTAAAGAAATTTACGAGTCCATCTTCCTATCTTATCAGTACCATATCTAAATAAATCTCCATTATACAATTCTTTGAACTCATTCATATATAACTCCTCTTTATTATTATAATTATAACAATAATTTATAAAATATAAATATTTAATTATTTTTTTCATACAATTTTTTATATACTTTAGCAATTTTTTTTATATCATAAGTATCCATATTTACATTAATTCTTTTTTGACCTTTTTTCACAATATTATAAATCTTTTCACTCCACTTTAAAACATCCAATTCATCAATAAATTCTATATTTCCTAAATCTGCTTCTACTGGAATTGATTTCGATACTAAACAATGTAATCCGGTTGCTTGAGCTTCAATTAAAACAATTCCTAATCCTTCATAATTAGATGGGAATAGAAATAAATCTGCATTATTCATTTCTTGTGGAATATTAGAGTCAGATGGTAATACTTTAATACAATCATTTAAACTTTTTTCTTTTATTTTATTAATGACTTTTTCACGATATGTACTATTTCCACCACCAACTAGTTTTAATTCAAAATCTATTTTCTTGGCTTTTAATTCATTCATAACATCTATCAAAAATATTTGATTTTTTTGTTCAGAAAAATTTCCTACATGTAACAAATGGATTTTATTATTTGAAATATAATCTAAATTACCAATATTTTTGAATTTTTCTAAGTCTATACCATTATAAATTGTAATTGCTTTGCAATTATTTCCAAATAAATAATTACATGCCTTTTTAGAACATCCTATAAAATCAGTAGCATTTTTTAAAATTAATTTACGTAAAATTCTTTGATAAATTTTTTGTATTACTGAAAATTTTATAAAAGATGCATCGTTATGTGAATGGACAATTCTTGTTTTAACACCAGTTATTTTAGCAGCTAATAAACAAAAAAAACTTTCAAAATAATTGTGACAATGTATAACATCATAAGGTCCATTATTTTTTAAAATTTTATATGTATTAAAGAAAATTCTTGGTCCTCTAAAATATGCATCAATATCTAAACCGAAAACTCTCTTCTTGTTTGGTATTCTGAAAATTTTTCCACCATAAGAAAAAAACTGTTCATCAAAAAAATCAGGACCTTTACTAAATACAATTATATCAAATTGAAAATCGTCTTTTAAGTTAGAAACAATGTTCATAATGACATGTTGAACTCCACCATTTTCTAATCCACCACAAGAAATTTCTAAAATCTTCTTCATAAATTCTCTCTCCTATATCATTACATTTATATCATTTACTATCTTGTATCTTTTTTAATTTAAAATAATCCAATAATAGTGGAATTATAAATACCAGTCTTGTATGAATATATAATCCATTATAAAAAGCCACTAATATTAAAATAATTACAAAAAGTATAGATAAGAAAGATTCCTTTTTTACACTTTTTAATAAATTTATCCATGAAGAAATATAACAAAGAAGCATTAATAGTCCCATACCACATAAGATTTGCAAGAAATCATTATGAGACCAAATTGGACTTGAATATTTAAAACTTCCATGATATTCTAATACAGTTGCTGTTCCGTAGCCAAATAATTTATTTATTATATTTCCTTTTTTAAATAATGCAATATCACGTTCTCTCAAAACACTTCTTCCACTATCTAAATTGCCACTAGTAAAAGATTCAAGAGTTTTTTGTCCAAAAGATGTATATTTCATTAACAAAAAGATTCCTAAGATAGCTAAAATGGCTAAAATAAATAATTTTAACATTTTTGATTCTACTTTTTGTTTTCTAAATGGATTTATGACATAGTGCATAAAAAATACTCCTCCTAAAAAAACAGCTAAAACAGTTGGAATTCTAGCACCTGTAATAGATGTACAATATAAATAACCAAAAAGTAATATATAGTTATATAATTTGGCATTATTTTTTGCTACTATCAAAAAAATTATCAATAAAGCACATATATGATATGCACATTGATGAGGATCACTATAGATTCCTCTAAATGCTCTTAATGACCATAATCCCGAATATTCATCAGAATACCCTAAATCCAAAAACATAAATATAATATTTGCAAATAAAACAATAAACAATTGTATAGTTAAAGACTTTGAATATTTTTCTGTATGTTCGTATGCTCTATTATATAATTCAGAATTTCTAGCATCAATAGCTAGAAAAATTATTATCATTGGTTTTATATGATCTAAATGTGTAGCTATATCAGGATTCATTAATCCACTAATAATAAATAAAATTGTTATAAATATATACTTAATAATAGTCTTCTTTTTTAAGATTTGTTCAGTTATTAATAGAAATAAAAACAAAAAAGTTAGTATTGTTTCTACTATTGGAATAAATCTTCCTACACTAATCCATATTGGAAAAAACATCATTAAGTATAACTCAACTGTATTTTTTATTCTTTTTATCATACATAAAATCCCCTAACAATTATAATCTTCCTTCGAATAAATCAATATATTTATTTATTTCACTTTGATTACCATACTCATGTTGTTGTAAGTAATTTTCCATTTTTTTTCTTATTTCATCATTTTCTATTAAAAATTCTATTTTTTCTGCAATTCCTTTCGGATTCATTTCCGCAATTATCGCCTCATTTTCATTGTTTAATTGATCTTTTACTGTTGGATAATTTGTTAAAACCATTGGTTTAGCCAACATTTTGCATTCATCAATCACAACAGATTTTCCTTCATATCTAGAAGTTTGAACAAAAATATCACAATTTTTTATATATGGATATGGATTTTCACGAGCTCCTATTAATTCAATACAGTCTAACACATTTTCTTTTATAATCTGTTTTTGAAGAGTATTTTTTAAATTCCCACTGCCTATAATAAACCATTTAAACTTAATTTTTTTACTTTTTAAAATTCTAGCAGCAGAAATTGCAAAGTCAAAACCTTTTTGTTCCGACAATCTTCCTATTGAAAGTATCTTCCATACATTATCAATATATTCTTTAGGATAAAATTCTTTAGCTCTTTTTTTTATAATTGAAGAAGATGTTATATTAGCAATGCAATAACATTTGTTTTTAAAAAATGGAAATTCTTCATTTAATATTTTTAAACATTTGTCTGATATAGTAACAATAAAATCTAATTTATCAAAATATGGTTCATCATACTTTTTGGGATGATGAGCAGTTTTATAGTCATTATGAATCCATGTTATTTTTCTTTTTGCATTTACTTTGTCAACTAAATAATATGTTTGTTCACCTGAAATATAAGAAACAGCAACATCATATTTTTTGTCCAAATTTTTTATAACTTTTTTATAGAAATGTTTCCATCTAAATCCGGTTTGATATCCTTTATCTTTATCTTTTTCAAAAATCAATGATATAACCGTTGAAAAAACTTTAAATAAAACCCAAACACCAGATTGCTCTATTGGTCCATATAATTTTTTTAAAATTTTAGGTCTATGTAATATATTAACTTCAGTAGGAACTTGCTTTAAAAACATTCCAGATTTTTTAAATAATAATAAATCTACTTCATACTTGTCATACGGAATCTCATTTAATAAATTTACTAAACTTCTTTCAGCTCCTCCATTTCCTAGACTCGACATTATGAATAAAATTTTCTTTTTCATTAAAATATCTCCTTTTATATGTCATTTAATAATACTTATTTTTCCCTTTCAATTAACTTACCATAGAATGTCTGTTTTCTATTAATATCTTTGTTAGTTGTGCATTTCCACGATAATTTAAATAAGTCTGTCTCTTTAATTAAATTTCTAAATACTTCTTCATTATATTCTTTATTTATTATTTTTAGTAGCTCATCACATTCTGGATTGTTAGGTTTTATTTCTTCAAATTTTTGCTTTACTATTTCATTGTGATTGATTGCATATACAATTATGTAGTCTAAAAAAAGATAATCTATCATATAATCATACAATTTCCAATACTCATATAGATACTCTTTAATTATTGAGAATACATATCTTGTTTCATAATTACATCCAAATGAATAATTGGCAAACTCTCCACAAGCAACAGATGTATGCCTATAATCAGGTCTTTTTATTGACCAAACTGGTAATGTAAAATATTTTTCTAAATTACCAGTACAATAAAATGTTGAATCCAACCATATTCCACCATATCTTGACAGTAATTCTATTCTAAGTATATCTGACAAATGTGTTTTTGAAATAATACCATTTTTAAATTTTTCTTCTACCCAATCAGGAAATTGAACATAATTTTTATAATTTTCTTCAGTTATAATAATTACATTATGTTTTCCTGAGTTCTTTTTTATAGAATGTATACAAGTTTTGACAATTTCAGGCATATCTTTTGTTCCTTGCCACCAACAAATCCATATATTATTACTAATATTTAAATTTTTATCTTCATTTTTTTGTTCAATATTAGGAATAAAACCATTAAATATTTTATCAAAAAATTCATTCATTATTTGATGTTTATGTAATAACTGTTTTTTTATCCATTTATATTCTTTTCTTCCATTATGAACCATTATCTGTATATCTAATTTACCAATAAAAGTAGCAAATGCTTTTCTAAATGTTAATTTTTTTGCAATTTCTCGACTTGCTTTAAACTCTTCTTTTATTCGTTTTATTATTCGTTTTAATCCTCTTTTATTTTTTTCCATAATTATCCCTTCATTTTAATACAAACTTCACTTAATATTTCTTTTTAAATATTCTTTACTAGTAATTTTATATTTTTCTATATTTTTATAAATATTCTCATACTTCATATTATTATTAATATTATTAAAAATTTGTTTATAATTGTTATCGTCTATAATTCTATTATTTATAACAAATTGTTCCAATAATGATTTAACTTTCTTGATTCTGCTTGGATTTGCTAAATAATTATAAAATTGTTTTTTACTTTTTATAGAAAAAACTGTTCCATGAAATGTTCCTGTAAATATAATTTCAGCATTTTTAAACATTTCAACCCATTCAAAAGGATTAATATTTATTTTAAAATTATCAAACCAATTTTGATATTCACCAGCACCATATATCTTTAAATTGTTAGTTTTAGCATAATCTATTATCTTTTCTTTTAATTCATTAGGAAGTTTATCACAATAATACATTAATATATATTTTTCTTTTTTCAATTTTTCTACTGCTTTTGATTTATAATTTGGAAATTCATATAAAAAAGTTGGATCTAATACTCTTGTACATTCTTTTTTTAATATCTTTACTATTAAATCATTTGTTGCATCATCCCTTGCAGAAAAGGCTTTTATATTTTTTGTTCCTTCTATAACCTCTGATGGTATATTATTAATATTTGATTTTCCTGTACTTGGTGCATATGTTATTATATTAGGACATGTTAATTCTTTTCCAAATTTAATACTATCATATGATTTTTTATCTTCATAATTCCAAACTTCATCACTGCCAATTATAATTGTATCAAAATTCATTTTATTTACTTGTTTAACATTATAAACCTTCTTAGTAGTATTCAAATATTTTTTTTCAAATTTACTAAAAATAAAAGGAATAGTAATTTTTTGAAAATATGTTTTTATAGAATCCTTTTTTGGATTAAATCTAAACCAACCTGCTATATTTATATAAAGATGTTTGCACTTTATATAATTTATAACATAAATCTCGTCATTTGGAAATGCTTTTTTTAAAGTTTCCTGTAATGCATATACTTGTAGAAAAGCTCCATAATTTTTAATATAATGATGTGTTAGTATTCCTATTTTCATAAATTAATTTCCCTTTCACTTAATTGCTTAATAATTCCATATATTTTTTTTCTAATTTTTTTACTTCAATATTTATAGAATATCCTTTATCAGAAATTTCGTTTCCAATGATGTGCCTCTTTTTTAAACTCATTTCTCTAATCTTGTCAATCCATTTACTTGTTGAATCCTGTAGACTTAAATACTCAACATTTCCTGTCAAGTCAACTTCTTTAGTAATAGTATCACTAAATAAGCAATTTAGCCCTGAAGTCTGTGCTTCTATTCCCACAACTGGCAAACCTTCAAATAGTGATGGTAATATGAAGAAATCCATTGCTTGATAATATTCATTTGTATTAGGAATATTTCCAGCAAAAATAACATTATCACTTATCCCTAATTCCTTTACTTTTTTCTTGATTTTTTCTTGTAATTCTCCATCACCTATTAATAAAAGTTTATAATTTTTATATTTTTTTAATAGTTCATTAAATAAGTTTATTAAAAAAATATGATTCTTTTGTGTCATAAATCTTCCTATATGTCCAATTAAAATTTCTTCTTCATTAATTTTCAATTTATTTCTAATTTTCTCTCTAATTTCTTTGTTATACTTGAATTTTTCTATATCAATAGCATTTCTTAATAAATAACAATTATCTTTTTCAATATTTTTTTTTCCAAAATAAAATTTTATAGCCTCCATACCACAACCCCAAAATTGATTTGCAAAACGTTTTAGTTGAGTTTTGTACAATAATTTTAAAGGAAGTTTTAAATTTTTATCTATTTTAGTTCCATGTACATGAGATATTCTTATTTTTACACCAGCTGATTTTGCAGCAATTAATGCTTGTAATCCAAATGCTCCATTATGTGTATGTACAATATCAATATCGTTTTCTAGAATAATTTTTTTAACTATTTTATGATATTTAAAAGCTTTTATAGGATTCAAACCAGGAGAATAAAATATTTTTCCACCTAGTTCCAATATTTCTTCATCATAAGCTCCTGTCTTTTTTTTATTACACAAAAAATAAAATTGAATTTTTTCTCTATCTATATTTCTATAATAATTCATAAGCATTGTTTCTATGCCAGCTCTATCCATATTGCTTACACAATGTAAAACTTTAATCATTTTTATACCTCTTTATTTTTTTTATACATCTTTTTAATTCGTTTGGAACCAATAATTTTATAAACTTTTTTGGCGTTACTTTATATTTTAATACTTTCCTAAAATAAACTTTTGGAGAAAGTTCATCTATTTCATTATAAATATAATTTCTTTTATCAGGTCTTGTAGATGGAGAAATCAAATTCTTATTACGCGATGAAGCATAATCTAAATTAGTCTCTATTTTTTCTATAAATTCTTTATTCTCTTTTAAAATTTCATTTCCTTTTTCTGAATTAACTAAAATTAATGATACTCCGTTTTCATCATAAAATTCATTATGTATTGATAATACTCCCCAATAATCTGCTAAAGTTATATCAGAAGGTCTTATTTTTTGAGCAAACTTACAATTATAACAAGATTCTCTATATGTATTGCAATTTAAAAAATTCGAATAATATGGGTCAAAATCAGAATTTATGTACTTAAAAGTACCATCTTCAAATGTTACTTTTGAAGTTAATCCCCATCCATTTTTTTCTTTATTTCTAAAATCATATTTAATAATTTTCTTATTATATTTTTCTTCTAAAAATTTTATGTATTTTTTTAATAACTTTTGGCTTGGAACTCCATGGCATACTAAATCACAAGTTATCAAATTTTCATATTCTTTATCCAAAAAGTTTTTTAGACCTTTTATTTGACATGGTGTCCCAGTAAATAAAACTTTTTTGTTGTTTTGTAAATCTTTTTTTACATATGGATAAACATCATTCATGTTTGACTGAACATATTTTGAACCTTGCAACTTTATTAGTTCTTCTTCTTTAGCGATTCTTATGTGTTCTACATTTAACCCATCTGTATATGAAGCCCCATATACAACACCCTTATTTTTTATTGTATATTTTGCTAAAACTATAAATACTCCTCCTGATGAACTTTTCATTTTTTCTGCTTGATTTTTATTTTTTATTGCAAGTGCTTTGGGGAAATTTTCTTTTTCTTCAACTTCATAGTTTAACATAGGACAAGTTTTAATGCACAGCCCACAATTAATACACTTTTCTTTATTAATAGAAGGGAATAAAAATCCTTCTTTATCCTCAATCATTTCAATTGCATTTTTAGGACATTTTTGGGCACAACTTGTACATCCACAGCAATTTCTTTTATCTAAAATTTCTATTGTATTCAAAATCACTTCTCTCCCTTGTAAAGTTCTATTGTTCTATCAACTACATTGTTCCAATTATATTTATCTAATATGAATTTAGAAATTTCTTCTGCGTTATATACATTATTATTTTTTAAACATTCTTCTAGTTTTTCTTTTAAGTTATTAACATTTCCTTTTTCAAATGTCGTTGCATACCCTTCACATACTGTTGTATTTTCAGGAATATTACTGATCAAGCATTTTCTTCCATAACTCATTGCTTCAAGTAAACTTAGAGGCATACCCTCTATGTCACTTGGTAAACAATATATATAGCAATTACTAAATAGTTCTTCTAATTCTTCACCTTGAACAAAACCTGTCATTATAATTCTATTGTCATTATCTATCATTTTCTTTATTTTTTCTAAGTAATCATTGGTATGGCTTGAACCACCAGCTATAACTAATTTCTTATTTGTTTTAATTTGTTTGAAAGCTTCTACTAAATAATGTAATCCTTTTTCTGGCACAATTCTCGCCAAAAATAAGATATATTCATCTTTTTTTAAATTCCATTTATTTTTAATAATATTTATATCTTTAATTATTGGTCCATTAACTCCATTTGGTATAAATTTTGTATCACGATTATATTCTTTTTTAAAATATTCTTGAACATTTTTAGATAAAACTATTATTTCGTCTGCATATTTAACTGCCATTTTTTCACCTAATTTAATATATTTGTTTGCAAGTCCTCCCCATTTTGAACGTTGCCAGTCTAGCCCATGAATTGTAACTATAATTCTTCTTTTAAATAAATGCTGAATTGGAAGCATAACACAGCTTCCTTCAGCATGATAGTGTACACAATCATATTTTCTAAATATACTCACAATAGTAGCAAAAAAAGAATAGATTAATGCATCGATTCCTTTTTTGTTAATTGTTGGTATTGTTATTATTTTAGCTCCACAATATTCTTTAACTTTAGTATTTTTTTTATCAACATTTTTATCTTGAACATTTTTTCCCATTCTATTATATATATCAACTTCATTTTCTTTTTCAACTAATCGTTTTGAAATTTCTTCTACTACGATTTCAACTCCACCTTCTCTAGAAGGCACTCTTTTATGTCCAATCATCGCTATTCTCATTAGATTATACTGCTCCTTCTCTTTTTACTATTTGTTCTGCTGTTTTAAATAAAATTTTTATATCTGTTTTAAAGCTATGATTATTATAATATAACATATCTAAGTCTATTCTGTCATTAAAGTTAACATCACTTCTGCCACTTGTTTGCCAAAGTCCTGTTAGTCCCGGTTTACAAGAAACTATGTATTTATAATATCCATTCATATCTTCTTTTTCTTTTTCAAGATATGGACGTGGTCCAACTAAGCTCATATCACCTTTTAATACATTCACAAATTGAGGAAATTCATCCAAACTTGTCTTTCTAATGAATTTTCCCACTTTTGTTACTCTTGGATCATTCTTTAATTTTTTGTACTCTTTATATTCTTTTCGTGCTTCTTCATTTTCTGCTAAATATTTTTCTAGTTTTTCATCTGCACCAACAACCATTGAACGATATTTATACATCTTAAATATTTTTCCATTCTTACCAATTCTCTCTTGAGTATAAAAAACTGGTCCATTATCTTTACAAATAAAATTTGCGATATATATAAATAATGTTAATGGTATTAATGCTAATATCCCAAAAAAACTTACTATGATATCTAATAGTCTTTTTAATATTTTTTCTAATTTATTAGTTGCTTTTCTTTGGTATTCAAAAGTGTCAACTGGTACTAGTGATGTTATATTATCATTTGAAACATATTCTAGATTTCCACTTTTTAATTCCATTTATATTCCCCCTAATATAAATTCTTTTTTGCGTATTTCACAACAACTATATTATACTATAAACATTATGTTATTTCAATACTTTTTTGTCGTTTTTTTGCGAATTTTTATGTAAATTTGTAATACTATCAATACAATTAACACCCCTAGACAAACTCCAGCTGTATCAATTAGCACATCTGTTACCATTGCACTTCTTCCAGGTATAAAATACTGATGTATCTCATCTGAAGTAGCATATATTATTCCAACTAATATACTAACTAAAATTTGTTTATTTTTTGAAATATCATATGTACTCATTAATGCCATCATAAGTATTCCCACTAATGTATATATAGAAAAATGTGCGATTTTTCTTATAACATGTTCTATTTTATTTAATGTTAGCTCTCTTTCTTTACTATCCATATCTTGTATTTTTTTTACATTTTGGGTTACTGCTGTTGTTACTTTTCTACTTACAGAACTTGATTTTTCTCCATCTTGACTAGAAAAAGCAAATATTCTAACAAATGTTGCTATTAATAAAATTATTAATATTGCTCTTATTATGTTTTTATTCATGTTCTACCTCTTATTATCTTTTTAGCTTTTTTGAAATTTTTTCCTATCTAATTTTAAACTTTTAGACAGTAAATGTCAATACCTAATTTCAAATCATTTCTAACACAAAAAAACGATAGTTTTTACACTATCGTTTTTTTATATCTATTATTAAGCCTCTGGCTCAATTAATCCATAATTTTTACCATCTTTCAATTTATGTATAACATTTGTTTTTCCTGTTTCAACATTAACAAATGTCAAGAACATTTGAGTTGGTCTTTCTTGTAATTTAAGTTTTGCATCCTCAGGTGTCATAGGTTTTATTTCATAATATTCTGTTTTTAATATTTCATTTTCAACCTCATGAGGTGCTTGTTGTACTTCTAATACTTTTAAAGTTGAATCTTTTAACATTCTTTCTTTTTTAGTTTTAGCTTTTCTGATTTGTCCTTCTAATATATCTATATCTTTATCTATAGATGCGTATAAATCTTTATCTTCTGTAACTGCTCTATACATATCTCCATTTGCAGATACTTTAATTTCTGCAATTTGTGCGTTTCTTTCTGTTCTGATTGTTACATCTGCTTCTGCGTTTTCAAAGTACTTCTCGATTCTTTCCATTTTCCTTTCTACATAGTCATTAATTGCATCTGTTACTTTTAATTCTTTTCCTGTTATTTTTATTTTCATAAAAATCGCTCCTCTCATTTTTTGCTTAATTTTGTTTGCCTATTTATATTATAACTTTATTTCCCAAATTTGGCAAGTTTTTAAGAGAATTTTTTAAAAAACAAAAACACTAACCATTGAAATTAAAGCAAATTTATGGCATAATATAACTATTCGGAGGTTAGACATGAACAGCAATTTAAAAAAATTAGAATTTGAAAACATTTTAAAAGCAATAGAAAATCATTGCAAAACATATATAGGAAAAAAATACGCATTAGAACTTCGCCCATCACACGAAATTGAAGAAGTTCAAAAAATGTTAGATGAAACAGCTCAAGGAGTAATATTAATCCAAAGAAATAGTACTCCTCCACTTGGAGAAATAGCAGACATAACAGTATATTTAAAAACATTGGAAAGTTATGGTTCTTTAAGCATAAAAGCTTTACTTGAATTACAAAATATCTTACAAATGGCTTTTGATTTAAAAGAATACTTTAAAAAAGACTTTTTAGAAACTTCAGATTTTTCAGCAATTGAAAATTATTTTAATGAATTATATATAAATCAAAACATTGTATCTACTTTTTCAAAAGCAATTATAGATGAAGAAACCATTGCAGATTCTGCTTCTAGTAAATTACAAGACATTCGTAGAAGAAAAAGAAGAATTGAGCAAGATATTCGTTCTAAACTAAATGTAATTTTACACTCTTCTACATATTCAAAATATATTAGAGAAAATATAGTTACAATAAGAAATGGACGTTTCGTTATTCCTGTAAAAGAAGAATATCGTAATAATGTAAAAGGATTTGTGCATGATGTTTCAAGTAGTGGTTCTACCGTATTTATTGAGCCAATAGCAGTTTTTGACTTAAATAACGAACTTTCTAATTTACATATAGAAGAAAGTTTAGAAATTGAGAGAATTTTACAAAATTTAAGTGGCATGTTATATCCATATACTAATGAATTGAAAAATGATGTTGAGCTTATCGGAAAACTTGATTTTATTTTTGCAAAAGCAACTTATTCTTTAGAGCTACATTGCACAACACCAGAAATCAACACAAAAAAATATATTGTTCTAAAAAATGCAAGACATCCACTTATAGACCAAACTAACGTAGTTCCTACTTCTTTAGAACTAGGAAAGGATTTCTCTTGTTTAGTCATTACTGGTCCGAATACTGGTGGTAAAACTGTAACTTTAAAGACAATTGGATTGTTAACTGCAATGGCTTGTTCTGGTTTGAATATTCCAGCAGATGAACATTCTAGTATATATGTTTTTGATAACATTTTTGCAGACATAGGTGATGAACAAAGTATAAGTGAATCATTAAGTACATTTTCATCTCATATGACTAATATTGTAAGTATTACTAATTCAGCAACATCTGACAGTTTAATTCTTTTAGATGAATTAGGCTCTGGAACAGACCCTTTAGAAGGAGCAAATTTAGCAATTAGTATTTTGCAATATTTTGCTAAAATTGGTAGTATTACAGTTTCTACATCACACTATCAAGAATTAAAACAATATGCACTTGTAGATCCACATTTTGAAAATGCTAGTGTTGAGTTTGATATAGAAAACCTAAAACCAACATATAGACTTTTAGTTGGAGTTCCTGGTAAAAGTAATGCTTTTGCAATTAGTAGAAAACTTGGATTAAGTGAAGAAATTATATCACGAGCTTCTTCTATGATTAGCAAAGATACAATTAATTTAGAAGATTTACTAAAAAATATCTATGATATGCAGGCTAAAGTTGAGAATGAAAAAGAACAAATTTCTAAAAATCTAGAAGAAATTGAAACTTTAAAGAAAAATTTGAAACATCAAAATTCTGATGTATTAAATAAAGAAAAAGAATTGATTGCAAATGCAAAACAAGAAGCAAAGCAAATATTACTTGATGCTAAAGAAACAGCTAATTCAATAATAAAAGATATTTCTTCAAGTGCAAGTTCTTCACAAGCTAATAAACTAAGGAATAAGTTGAATGAACAAATCAATTCAATGAATGTTCCGGCTGATGAAATAAAAATATATCATCCTATTTCAAAGGAAAATATTAAGATTGGTACAAATGTATATGTAAGCAATTTGAATTCTGATGGAGTTGTATTAACAAATATCTCTAAAGATAATACTGTACAAGTTCAAGTTGGTGCAATGAAATTAAAGGTTGATATAAATTATTTAGAAGAACCTCATAATTCATCTAAGCCAGCATCAGAAAAGAAATATAAAAAAGGTATTTCTTCAAAATCTCAATCTGTTAGCCCTGAAATTAATGTTTTAGGTTATACGGTTGATGAGGCTATTCCTGTTATTGATAAATATTTAGATGATTGTTTTATTGCAAAACTTTCTCCTGTTAGAATTATTCATGGAAAAGGTACTGGTGCCTTAAGAGAGGGAATTCATAGATTTTTGAAAAAAAATAAATATGTAGATTCTTTTAGACTTGGTACTTTTGGCGAAGGAGAAATGGGAGTTACTGTTGTAAGTTTAAAAATTTAAAATTTGCCACGGGGACGGTCCCCTGTGGCAAATTATATTTCCATTTGACTTCCTAAAAATGTAGCTGCAGATTGTGCTACCTTTTTTTCTACTTCATTCATTTTTGTATTTGCTTCTTTTGATAATAATATTACTGTTCCTATTGTATCTCCATTAGAAATTATTGGATATACTACTTGTGCATTATATTTTCTTTCATTATTATCATTCTTTGTTATTGGCATTGCTACATCACTATTGTCTTTACTTGTATATACTTCTTTATCTTCCATTAGTTGTTCTAATTCATCACTTATGTTCTGCTCTAAGAATTCTTTTTTGGCTCCTCCTGATACTGCTATTACAGTGTCTTTGTCTGTTATGCATGCTATATGTCCTGTTGTTTTTGATAATGTTTCTGCATATCCTGTTGCAAATTCTGATAGTTCTCCTATTGGTGAGTATTTTTTTAATATTACTTGTCCTTCTCTATCAGTAAATATTTCTAGAGGTTCACCTTCTTTAATTCTTAATGTTTTTCTTATTTCTTTTGGTATTACAACTCTACCTAAATCATCTATTCTTCTTACAACTCCAGTTGCTTTCATATTTTTCCTCCTTTTTGTTTTTCGTTCTAATCTTATTATGACAAAAAAGGAAAAAAATATACATTTTAAAATTTTTTTGTTTTTAAAAATTATTTGACAAAATACTTAATAGTATGTATAATAAATATAGGAAATAAACATATAGAAATGTATGTTGCCAATATATTAGCAAAACACTACATTGCCCTTCCAAAGCATAATGTAGTGTTTTTATTTATTCCTTATTTGTACACATTATGTATATAATCGTCAATAAGGCTACGTTTATAGTTATTGAAATCATAAATCCTATAATTAGGAATAGTAAAAATTCTACCATAAACACCACCTCACTCTCCCATAGCAAGTCGCTATGTAGTCAAGTGGCAACACACATTTGCTTTTTAGTTCATTTCCTATGATTTATACTATACTGTATTTTGATTTAAAAATCAATATAAATATCATTTTTTGTTTTTATTTTTCAATTGATTTTTTCTCTATATTATTGTATAATATAATTTACATGGGGATGTAATGGTTTCGACATTATATCTGAAGCATAAATAGCGAGTAGTGGATTCTCGTTGGCCACTTAAAAAACGAGAAATTTTAAATATAAACGCTGATAATAATAGAGAATTAGCATTTGCTGCTTAGTTTGCGGCAACGTCTGTTAGAATATCCCCACATATTCTAATAAGGCGCCATTTAGTGGGAAACAAAGCTGTTTGCGCTACGAAAACAGTGGGTATTTAGTAGATATATTTTTTAATCTTTTGTTTATTAATGATTAAAAAATGAATTTTAATAATAAACTGCACTCGGAGAAGTTTATGTGAATGGTATTATGGACAGGGGTTCGACTCCCCTCATCTCCACCAAATATAACGAAATTTGCATATTTATGTAAAATAGTGTATAATAAAAGTGATATAGGTAAAAACCTGTGTCACTTTTCCTTTATTACTGATTAGAAAAAAGGAGGACAATATGAGTAAAAGTATTAAAGGCCGGATTATTGGCTCGTTAGCAGTTGGAGCAATCACATTTATTATTCTTTGTGTTGTACATAAATTATTCAATCACAGAGAAGATTGGTTGCTTTACTCTACAATATGTGCACTTCCTTGGACATTTGGCTATTTTATTGCAAACGCAAAAACTCTGAAAGCACAAAAAATATTTAAACGAATTCTGTACAAACTTGTAACTATTTTTATAATTTTTATATTGAGTGCTTTTGTGTTTGGAGTTTTACTCGATTTGCAAATTTGGCAATATTTAGTCTCAAGTATAACTATTTCTTTTGGATTTTCAATCCTTTGGAATGGAAACTGGTCTACTAATAACTAATACTCTAACCCAAAGGACACATGCAAATGCATGTGTCCTTTGGGTTAATTATGGAAAAGCATAGAAATATCCGTCCAATTCAAAAAGATTTGGATATTTTTCTTCTATCTCTTCCAAACTTGAGAAATCCTTACCATATCCGCCAATAGGCTCAGTAGTCTTATTGTAAATCTGAAGTTCAAATTTTCCATCCGGTTTTTTCATAATGGCTGTAAAAGAAACATTTTCACTATTAACCAACTAAACATTTTTTATTATAACATAATGTATACTAAAAATCAATTATTCATTAATAGAGTTCTGTTCATTGCTCCAGATTTTTTGCATTTCAAATGCTGGGT
>CALXEV010000009.1 GCA_944387425.1 uncultured Clostridia bacterium | reverse complement strand
ATATATTATACTAGAATTTTGTCTAAAAATAAATTCTATTTTTGTATTCGTACTAGAATTTATTATTTTAATTAAGGTATTACATTTATATTACATAAAAATCTATCTTTTTTACAAAATTTATGTTATAATATGGCCTTAGAAAGGATATTTATTATGATTGAATTACTTTCACCTGTTGGTGATTTTGAATGTTTAAAAGCTGCAGTGCAAAATGGTGCTGACGCTGTATATTTTGGAGCGAATATGTTTAGTGCAAGAGCATTTGCTTCAAACTTTGATGACGATTCTTTAGAACAAGCAATTAATTATGCAAAAATTCGTGGAGTAAAAACAAATCTTACTTTAAATACTTTAATTAAAAATGACGAATTTTCTTCTGCAGTTTCTCTTGCAGAAAGAGCTTATAATGCTGGAATTGATGCAATACTTGTACAAGATTTAGGTCTTGCATCTTATTTGATAAAGAACTTTCCTGACCTTGCTATACATGCTAGTACACAAATGTCAGTGCATAATTTAGAAGGAGTTCTTAAGTTGCAAAAAATGGGATTTTCTCGTGTAGTTCTTTCACGCGAATTATCTTTAGAAGAAATTAAATATATATGTAAAAATTCAAATGTAGAAATCGAAGCATTTGTGCATGGTGCAATTTGTATTTCTTATTCAGGTCAATGTCTATTTTCTAGCATGATTGGTGGACGTTCTGGAAACCGTGGTAAATGTGCTCAACCTTGCAGACTTCCATATGAATTACTAGAAAATAATAATGTCGTTGACAAAGGATATTTATTAAGTCCTCGCGATTTATGTGGAATTGATTTTCTTCCATATTTAGTTAATTCAGGTGTATCTTGTATAAAAATCGAAGGAAGAATGAAAACACCTGAATATGTTGCAACAGTTACTAAAATTTATCGAAAATATTTAGATTTAGCTATTTCTGGTCAAAAATATACAATTGATGAGAATGATAAAAAAGATTTATTGCAAGTTTTCAATAGAGGTGGATTTTCTCACGGTCATTTGGAAAGTTCTCCAAACACAAATTTAATCGAACCAAGAAAATCTAACAATATGGGAATATATCTAGGAAAAATAACAAACTTTAATAGTAATAAAGGACATATATCTTTTTCAACATCTTCTGAAATCAATGTTGGTGATAAAATAAATATTGAAAATAAAAAACATGAAAACAATACATATACAATTTCTGAGTTAATGATTAATAATAAAAATATTTCTCAAGCACATATAGGTGATTTTGTTAAAATTGGTAGAATGAAAGGTAATATAAATGTTGGAGATAGAATTTATAAAATTACTGATAAAAAGCTTTCAGACCAAGCTTTAGAAACATTAGAACAAGAAAATAAGAAAAAAGAATTAATTTGTAATTTAATAGTCAAAAAAGACCAACCTACTACAATTACAATATCTTCTTCAGACAAAATTAGCATACAAATAGTTTCAGACATTATACCCGAAAAAGCTATAAATACACCTATTACAAAAGAAAGATTATACTCTCAAATAAATAAAATTACAAATACTCCTTTTAGATTTAAAGAAATTAATATTGAGCTTGATAATGGTTTATACATACCTAGTATTAGTAAATTGAATGAACTTAGAAGAAATGCAATTTCTGAATATGAAACAAAATTAATTTCAAGTTTTAAAAGAAATCATAATTTAGAAAATACCTTAAATACTAATCCGAAAGCAGAAATATCTCCTGTTTCAAATGACAAAAAAATTTCTTTATTATTAACTATTTTAAAAACTGAATATGATTATTCAACTTTAAATTATGTTGATAATGTATATATTCCTCTAAAATATTTTACTATGCCAACATATTTTGAAATATTATCAAAAATAACCAGTAAATTTGATGTTTTTATATATTTGCCAACTATTATGCGTTCAAATTATACTAATTTATTAAAGAAAAATATTAGTAAAATATTAGCTACATATAAAATTAGAGGATTTGTAATTTCAAATATCGGAAACTTGAAACTACTTGAAGATTATAAAAATTATGATTTAATTTGTAACTACACTTTTAATGTTTATAATAACAATACAATAAATGAATTAAATTTTGCAAAAACAGTTACACTTTCGCCTGAACTTAGTAAATTAGATATTCAGAAAATTTGTAAAGATTATAACAATACATCACTAGAATTAATTGTTTATGGAAGAACACCTTTAATGAATACTAATTATTGTTTACTTGGTAAATCAAATAAATGTTATAAAAATTGTGAGCATAAATGCAATTCTAAAAATGACTATTACTTAAAAGATAGACTTGGTTTTAAATTTAAAATTATTCCTGACAATATTGAAACAGTTACTACTATCTACAACAGCAAAATCACTTCTATCGAACATGATGATTTATATGTAAATTCAGTCAGAATTGATATTTTAGATGAAGATTTGTCTCAAATTCAAAACATTGTTAATACTGTTAAATCTGGCAATAAGTTTGAAGGCAAAGATTTTACAAATGGTAATCTTTATAAAAATGTTGATTTTTAAAGCTTTTTGTAGTATAATATAATTATCTTATTATTTTAAGAAAGGATGGTTTTTTATGATGTTCTTGATGACACTGGAAGATGTTTCTCCTGACATCACCCTTTCGTTCCGGGGAACCACTTTCATCGTAACCGATTTGGAATCCGGTTGCTGTTATGTTGTTGAGCTGGCCAAGCTCATCGACAACCTCAAGTATCCCAGCGAAGTCATTCACAACATTTTGAGTGGCTGCAACAACAGTCTCACTGTTTTCGTTACCGACGAAGCTTTTGAGACCATCGAACGGGTCTGCGAAGCCAATCGCCTCCTGTTCTAACCCATCCTGCTCCGTCCATCATTATGATGGACGGAGTTTTTTATGTTATAAGTAATTTTATTACAATTAAAAGTATAGCACCTGGTAAGCCCAATATTCCGTATTAATATAGATGTATATAAATTTAAACCTATATGAAATCCCCATGTTTTTCCGATTACATTTAAAACAAATATTAATACTCCACCTAAAATTGAATTAATAATCAATCTTAATAACCATTTTAAAGGAACAATAAATATTCTTCCTAATACAAAAATTATACATATACAAGATATTATTACCAGAACATTTATATCCATATTATCACCTGGTAATATTTTTATGTTTGTTTATGGACAAATAGAACTTATACACTTTTTTATTATACTGCCATATCATTTTTCTTAAATAATCTGAATTTTAATTCATTAATTCGATTTAAAACAATACCTTTTCTTTTTGCAACTTTAATTAAATAATCTAGTTTTGCCAAATTAGCTTTTATTTGATAAGTATAATAATCTATCATATCATCTTCTGCAAATTCAAAATTACTTCTTGCAACCTTTAATTTTTCTTTAGTATCCATTATTGTCTGCAATAATTCTATTTCTTTTTCCTTTTCAGTTTTGCCTTTTAACATCTTTTCAATCCAATATTCTTCTTGCATAATATTCTCCTTTTACATATTTTTCTAATATTGTATGCAATTATTTTTTATTTTATCCATAAAAATTACTTATTTTATTGATATTTCAAAGTTTTTAGTATATAATGTTCTCATTAAAAGAAAGGGTGACCAAAATGATAGATATTAAATTAATAAGAGAAAATCCTGATTTAGTTAAGGAAAATATTAAGAAAAAATTTCAAGACCAAAAATTAGTATTAGTTGACGAAGTAATTGAATTAGACAAAAAAAATAGAGAAGCTAAATTAAATGGTGATAATCTAAGAGCAGAAAGAAAAAAATTAAGTGAACAAGTTGGACAACTTATGAAATCTGGGCAAAAAGAAGAAGCAGAAAAAATAAGACAAGAAGTAAAGAAAATTAATGATGCTCTAGAAGAAAACGAAGCTTTAGAAGAAAAATATTCTGATGAAATCAAAACAAGAATGATGAAAATACCAAACATTCTAGATGCTTCTGTCCCAATTGGTAAAGATGATAGCGAAAATGTAGAAGTTGCAAGATTTGGAGAACCTATTGTTCCACCATATGAAATACCTTATCATGCAGATATTATTGAAAGATTTAATGGATTAGACAAAGAAAGTGCTGGAAGAACAAGTGGAGTTGGTTTCTATTATTTAGTTGGAGATATTGCTAGACTTCATGAAGCAATGCTTGCATATGCTCGTGATTTTATGATAGACCATGGATTCACATATTGCATTCCACCATTTATGATTAGAAGTAGTGTTGTTAATGGGGTTATGTCTTTTGATGAAATGGAAGCTATGATGTATAAAATAGAAGGAGAAGATTTGTATTTAATTGGTACTTCTGAACACAGTATGATAGGTAGATTTAAAGAACAAATTGTAGATGAAGCTGAACTACCTATTACTTTAACTTCATATTCTCCTTGTTTTAGAAAAGAAATTGGTTCTCATGGACTAGAAGAAAGAGGTTTATATAGAGTTCATCAATTTGAAAAACAAGAAATGATTGTTCTTTGTAAACCAGAAGAATCTATGCAATGGTATGATAAAATGAAACAAATGTCTATTGATTTATTTAGAACTTTAGATATTCCTGTTAGACAACTTGATTGTTGTAGTGGAGATATGGCTGATTTAAAGGTAAAATCTTGTGACATTGAAGCTTGGAGTCCTCGTCAGCAAAAATATTTTGAAGTATGTTCTTGCTCAACTTTAGGAGATGCACAAGCTAGACGTTTAGGAATTAGATATAAAACAAAAGAAGGAAACAGGTTTGTTCATACTTTAAATAATACAGTTTTAGCTACACCAAGAGCATTAATTGCATTATTAGAATGTAATTATAATGAAGATGGAAGTGTAAATATTCCAAAAGTTTTACAACCTTATATGGGTGGAAAAGAAAAATTGATACCTATAAAATAAATTATCGAATAAAAAGAGCTTTTAAGGCTCTTTTTTATGTTTTTAGCTTGAAAATATTTACAATAGATGTTATAATGTTTCCGGTATAGTTTTTATGTAACTTTGTACGCTAAAACTTTAGAAACAAACACAACAAACAAGGAGGTTCGTTTTGAGTAACGTTACTTTGATTGTAGGACTTCAATGGGGCGACGAAGGAAAAGGTCGTGTGTCTCATTATGTTTCCAATGATGCACTCTGCATTCGGTCCACTGGCGGAAACAATGCGGGTCATACGGTTGTTGCAAATGGTAAAAAGTTTGCACTCCACCTGCTCCCCTCTGCCATCATTAAACCGAATAATGTTTGCATCATTGCAGCCGGCGTCGTGGTCGACATTAAAGTTCTTTGTGAGG
Organism: uncultured Clostridia bacterium; assembly: GCA_944387425.1. GTDB lineage: Bacteria > Bacillota > Clostridia > TANB77 > CAG-508 > CAG-269. The sequence continues at coordinate 45,346 of CALXEV010000009.1, read as the reverse complement.
AAATCAATACTCTGCAAAAAGCTGGAGTTAAGATTACTCCCATGAACTTGATTTTGTCGCCTCGTGCGCAAATCATTTGTCCCTACCACATCGAAATGGATAAACTCCAGGAGATGAGGAAAGGTGACAAAAAAGTTGGCACCACACTTCGTGGAATTGGTCCGTGTTATGCTGAAAAGGCAAACCGCACAAATCTTCGCATTGGAGATTTGATTTACAAGAGTGAATATGAGATTAAAGCTCAACTTCACCTCATTTGGGAACTGAACCGTAAGACTTACGACTTCTATTCCGATTCTTGTTTTTGCACACCTGCAAACTTTATTAAAGAAAATTTTGAGTATCTTTCCACATATGGAAATGCTCTCAAGGCCTTTATCAAAGACGAGCGGAGTGTGATTCTCCCCGCACTTGAAGATGACAACACCAATATTGTCGTTGAAGGTGCCCAAGCATTCTACCTCGACCTGGAGCAAGGAGATTACCCTTATGTGACTTCTTCTTACCCCTCGTCCTGTGGAACCTTGGCAGGAGCCGGCATTGGCCCCAAGTACGTCAAAAATAATTATGGCGTCATCAAGGCCTATTGCTCTCGTGTTGGCGAAGGTCCGTTCAATACCGAACTTTTTGACGAAGTTGGAAACCTTATTCGTGAACTTGGTCATGAATATGGTACCACTACTGGTCGTCCTCGCCGTTGTGGTTGGCTTGACTTGGTTAGGCTCAATACCGCAATTAAAATCAACGGGATTACTGCTCTGTGTCTCAACCATCTTGACACGATTGGCAAGGTAGGTCTGCAAGTCGGTTATATCAATGTTTGCATTGGTTACCAAAAATTGCCACAGGGACGGTCCTTTGTGGCAAATCAGGAAATCACCTATGTTCCTGTAGACGCAGATAAGTATACTCCTGTCTACAAAACATTCCAGGACGGTTGGGACACCACCGGTTGTACCTCTTATGACCAGTTGCCTGCAAATGCAAAAGAGTTCATTGAATTTATTGAGGAGTACACTTCTACTCCCATTAAATTCATTGGCATCGGTCCTGATGAAAAGGATACTATCATCAAGTAAATCTTTTCATCACAATGTAACAGTTACTAAAAACATACCACTTAGAGGCACTCTTAAATAGGGTGCCTCTTTGTTTTTTGCTTGTTTTTAATAAATAACTATGTTATAATTATTATATGAGTTTATTTAGATTATTCTAAAAACTTAAATATTTTTTTAAAGGTGTAAAAAATGATTGTAAAAAATCCAAAATTTGAAGTATCTGCAGTAAAAGAAAGTCAATATCCAAAAAATGGCTTACCTGAAATTGTATTAGTTGGAAAGTCTAATGTTGGAAAATCAAGTTTTATAAATACGATGATTAACAGAAAAAAATTGGCTCGCACTAGTAGCGAACCTGGAAAAACTCGTCAAATTAATTTTTATAATATTGATGATTTGTTCTATTTTGTTGATTTGCCTGGCTATGGTTATAGTAAAATGTCTAAACAAGAACAAATTAAAGTTGGTAATTTTATCGAATATTATTTATCACACAGAAAAGAAATTTGCTTAATTATTTTCTTGGTAGATATCAGGCATGACCCTACTTCTAATGATTTTCTAATGTATGATTATGTTATAAGAAGTGGTCTTCCTTGTATGATTATAGCAAATAAAGCTGATAAAATTGCTAAGACTAAGGTTGATGATGCTTGTAAAAATATCAAAAAACAGCTTAATCCTATTGGAGATATTACTACTCTTCCTTTTTCTTCTGAGAGAAAAATTTATAGTGATTTAGTTTGGGATAAAATTAACAATTTGGCATTGGGTACCAGTTCTCTTTTGTCTTTTTGACATTTGGTGCTGGTTCTCTTTTGTCACAATTCCATTTCATCATCTGAACTTTTTATTTGATTAGCTCTTTTAGCACTTATTATTTTATTAAATATGTTTTTGTTTTCTGTCTCACCTTTATTAGCAATTATTCTATGTGTTATTCCATATACAGTTTTTGAATCATTTGCTTCAGGGAAAAATTTGTTTTCATATTCTATTTTAATATCCTGATTTACATATAAATTTGTTCCTAATTCATCAATTCCTATAGTCATTGTTTCTGATTGATATAATATTAACATAGGTTGTTCAGGAATATATATAGCAGCTCCATTTTGTTTTGCTGTCTCACTTTTAGATATCTTTGCAAATTTCCCAATGAATCTTGAAGTTTCCATAAACTCTAATAAACTCTGATATTTTTGTTCAAGTTCTTGCATACTGATATTGCTCAAATATCTAACAGAACCAGCTGTTCCTGTTTCTATTATTGTTTTGCTTCCATCTTTGTTAATTTTTAAAACAAAAAAACTATCAAATCCATTACTTATTTTTTTATTAGCTTCAGAATTACACAAATCTAATATGTTTTCCATTCTCATTTTTTGTTGATTTAGCAATAACATTTGTTCTTCTGTTTCTGCAATAGCCATTGAAGTATCTATTTGTTGCATCAATTCAAAAACCGAAATGATTTGCTTCTTAAAATATTCTTGATAAATAAATGGAGTTCTTCTAACAAATATTTCTCCATTAAAATATGCTTCCATACTAACTCCTTCTAAAAAAAGCCATGAAATACTAATATTTAAAAACTAATCTTGTTTAAAAATATTAGTATCTCGTGGCTAATTTATACTTTTTTTGTAATTGCTTTTAATGCTTTTTGTCTTTCAAGAGTGACAACATGGCCACATCCTTGGCATTTTAATTTGAAATCAACCCCAACACGAGTGATTTCCCAAAATTTGCTTCCACAAGGATGTGCTTTTTTAGTTTTTACTATATCTCCTATGTTATATTCCATGTTGTTCCTCCTTTGCTATTGATAACTTATTTTAAATTTTCTATTGCTTTTTCAAATCTTTTTTCAATAGTTTCTTTTCCTAGAACTTTCATAATTTCATACATATCAGGTGTATTTGTTCTTGATGTTAATGCAACTCTTAAAACTGTACTTACATCTCCAACATGTGCTTTATATTTTCCTGGATTTGCTTTAAATTCTTTTACTTCTCCTGCATATCCCATTTCAACTGATAATTCTTTTATTTTATCAAACCATGTTTGTTTATCATCATTTACATAATAATATTTTTCAATGTATAATTTCAAGATTTTTTCAATGCTTTCCTTATCAGAGATTACTTGATATGGATATTCTTGAGTTTTTGAATAGAATTTGTCATCATACATATATTCAATATTTTCTTTAACATCTGACCATTTTGCAATATCTTTTCTTGGTTTTTTGTTTCCTCTTTCAATTCCAAATACTTTTAAAGCATATTCTTTATTTTTTAGCATTTCTACTAATTCACTATCAAATTCATTTGCCCAGTCTAAAGCTTTTTCATATACTTCTTCTGCTGTCATTTTTGATATTACTGTTTTTCCGATGTCTAGTAATTTTATCATATCAAATAATGCTCCACTTACACTCATTTTATTTAATTGAAAATCAAATTCTTCCATTTTTTTATCTGGGTTTGCTCTTCTCCAATTTTCAAATGTAGAGTTTGCAATATTTAATAAATATTCTTTTACTGCATCTGTAGGTATTCCTTGTTCTTTATAATATGAAACTGCCGCTTCTGGATCTTTTCTTTTACTTAATTTACGCTTTCCACCATTATCATTTTTCATAATTGGTGATATATGTGCATATTTTGGTGCCTTAAATCCTAATTCATGGAATAATTGTAAATGAAGTGGTACTGAAGATAGCCATTCATCACTTCTTATAACATAAGTTGTTCTCATTAAATGGTCATCTACTGCATGTGCAAAATGATATGTTGGTAATCCATCTGATTTTATAATTATAATGTCTTGGTCATTTTCTGGAAAATCAACATTTCCTTTTATAACATCTTTATGCTTTATTTTCCTATCTTCTCTTCCTGGAGATTTAAATCTAATTATATAAGATTCTCCGTTTTTGATTTTTTCAGCCATTTCTTCAACTGTAAGTTTTCTACATTTTGCCCATACACCATAATACCCTGTTCTTAATTTTGCAGCTTCTTGCTTTGCTTTTCTTTCTTCATCTTCTTCTGGAGTACAGAAACATGGATATGCCTTTCCTTGCTCTATTAAATATTTCGCATATGCTTGATATATATCTTTTCTTAGACTTTGTTTATATGGCCCATAATTTCCGATTTCTTCAGTGTCTGTAATCATTCCTTCATCTGGTGCCATATCAAAATCTTTTAATGAGTTTACAATTCCTATTACACCATTTTCTACTTCTCTTTTTTGATCTGTATCTTCAACTCTTAAGAAAAATACTCCATCAGTTTTTTCAGCTACTGTTTTTGCAACTAATGCTTGATATAATCCACCAATGTGAACAAATCCTGTTGGACTAGGAGCAAATCTAGTTACAATTGCTCCTTCTGGTAGATTTCTTTCTGGGTATTTTTCTTCATAATATTTTATATCTTTCGCATTTGGAAAGATTAAATTTGCTAAATCTTTATAATCCATATTTTTTCTCCTTTTATACTTCCATTATAATTGGTATAATCATTGGGTTTCTTTTTGTTTTTATGAATAAGTAATCACGTAGGTTTTCTTTTACTGTTGATTTTATTGTTGACCAATCACGAACTCCTCTTTCTTCACATTTAGAAATTTCATGTCTTACAACACTTTTTACATCATCCATTAAATTTTCAGATTCCCTTACATAAACAAATCCTCTAGAAATTACATCTGGTCCAGCAACAACTTCTCCTGTTTCAGAATCCATTGTTAATACTATTATAATCAATCCATCTTGTGCTAAATGTTGTCTATCTCTTAAAACTATGTTTCCAACATCTCCAACACCTAAACCATCTACAAGAACTCTTCCACTTGGCACTGAACTTGTAAATTTAGCTTCATTTTCATTGATTTCTAATACTCGTCCATTTGTCATCATTATTATATTATCTTTATCTATTCCCATTGTTTCTGCTGTATCTCTATGTGCTCTTAATTGTCTATATTCGCCATGAACAGGAATAAAGAATTTAGGTTTTGTTAATGCTAAAATTAATTTTTGTTCTTCTTGACAAGCATGTCCTGATACGTGAACATCAGCTAATGCACTATATACAACTTCTGCACCTAATTGCATTAAATCATCAATTACTTTAGAAACATATTTTTCGTTTCCTGGTATTGGTGTAGCTGATATGATTATTAAATCATTTGGTGTAATTTTAACTTTTTTGTGATCTCCTGTTGCCATTCTTGTTAATGCAGACATTGTTTCTCCTTGACTTCCTGTAGTTATTATTACAAGTTGTTCATCAGCGTAATTTCCTATCATATCAATGTCTATAAATAAATTATCCGGACATTTTATATATCCTAACTCTGTTGCTGTTGTTATCATATTTATCATACTTCTACCACATACAGCAATTTTTCTACCATTTTTTACGGCTGAATTAACTATTTGTTGAATTCTGTGTACATTTGAAGCAAATGTAGCTACAACTATTCTTTTTGTGCAGTTTAGGAATAATTTATCAAATAATTCTCCTACAGAACTTTCTGACATTGTGAATCCTTTTCTTTCAGAGTTTGTACTATCTGACATTAAAGCTAATATTCCTTGTTTTCCTAATTCTGATATTCTTCCAAAGTCCATTATTTGTCCATCTATTGGTGTAAAGTCTACTTTAAAATCTCCTGTATGCAATACTGTTCCTATAGGTGTTGTTATTGCTAACATAACAGAATCCGGAATACTATGTGAACTACGAATAAATTCAACTTTAAAGTTATTTCCAAGTTTTACTGTATCTCCTTGATTTACTATATGCATTTCTGTACTTCTTAATAATTTATGTTCTTCTAATTTATTGCTTATTAATCCTGCTGTAAGTCTTGTTGCATAAATTGGTACATTAAGTTGTTTTAAGAAATATGGTATTGCTCCTATATGGTCTTCATGTCCATGTGTGATAACTAGTGCTTTTACTTTTTCTTTATTTTTTAGTAAATATGTTATATCTGGTATAACTAAGTCTATACCTAACATATCATCTTCTGGAAATGATAAACCACAGTCTACAACTATAATCTCATCTTCATATTCAAAGGCTGTGATATTTTTACCAATCTCATGTAATCCTCCTAATGGGATTATTTTTAGGTTTGATTTTTTAAATATATTTTGATTTTGCTTTCCTCTTGATTTTTTTTCTTTTTTTCTTTCAGGTTTTTCTTCGATTTTTATTTCTTTTAGTCCTTTTTCTTCAGTTGTGTTATAATTTCTTTTTTGACTGTTTTGGTTGTGATTTTCTCCTTCTTTTTTATAGTTTCTTCTTGTATTTTTTCTTCTAACTTTTTCAGCGACTGTTTTACTTGTGTCTGCTAGTATACTATTGTTTTCATCTGTCATATTAAAAAATTTCTCCTCTCTTTTTTTTCTTTTTAATTTCATTTTACGTACAAATTAAAATAGAACAAATAAAGCTTAATAGACATGAACAACCGCTCTTTCATGTTTTTAAACTCTAATATTATATTCTGTTTTCCGCTCTCTTTAATTATTTGCTTTTTTCTCTCTTTAATACATAAAAATAAAATCTCTTATTTTGCCCTCTTGGCAATCTGTGTATGATTATAGCATATTTTGGAAGAAAAGTCAAGGAAATTTATGGAAACAGTATTCAAAATATGTTAAGATTTGATATTGTTTAACTTAAAACAACTATTATAATTACTTTTTGATTTTATTGACTAATTATGTATAATATGTTATAAATAGATTGTTCGTTTCATTTAGAAACTACAAAGTTAATACAACTAGTAAGTTTCTACCCTTCAAGAAATTTCAAGGAGGCAACAACTATGTTTAATGTATCTATTCCGAAAATCTCAGACGAAGAATTGATGAAACGGTATTCACACATCAAACCCGTAGTCAATGTTAAAGGGAAACTACATTATCTAAGAGAGTTTTCTCTCGATGAGATTAAAAACAATAGTTATCTTTGGAAAAAGTACGAGGATGTAAGAGATAAGGTTGGCAAAGATGAACTTCAAATCTGGAGTGGTCATGATTTTGCTTGCTTACATACTTATGGTTATCCCGGTCTTTTTAAACCATCTATTGGAGAAGTTTTATCGCAAATCAAAGATTACGATGTAGACAAAGTGAGAGCTTTTGAAATTATTGATTATCCTAAGACCAAAAATGATTTTTATAGAAACGGTCTTTCGACTATTATTTTTAATAATGGCTTTCACGTTTCTACTGTGAGGTTGTATGTAGCTAAGGTATGATACATAAAAAAGTCGGTGTGGTATATAACTGCACCGGCTTTTTTTGTAATTATTTAATTTTTATTAAATATTCTTGATATTTTTCGCACAAATTTAAACTTGTTTTGTTAGAAAGTTTATCAATCGGAATTAAATACATTTCTGCTTCTTCATTTAAAACAAACAATAAATCAACTTTAGTATCTATTACTGTTTTATATGTTTTTCCTTTTGTTCCTCCACAACTTTTTAATGAAACTTGATAAACACCATTTTTAGTTTTGCATCCAGTAGATTTAACTTGAACTGTTTTCAATTTACCATCTTTTTCTATTATCAAATCATAATCTTGAGTATCATTAAGAGAAATTGAAACTACATATCCATTTGTTGAAAAATATGCTATTGCCATTCCTAACCCTGAATTTCCTTTTTCTTTATTAGTTTTAAATTTCATCTTATTCTTCTCCTTTCTACATTTGAAGAAAACAAAAAAACTATTACCTCTTTTGTAAAAGATAATAGTTCTTTTTATTTGTATGGTGGACAGGGATGGATTCGAACCATCGTACTCAAAATTTTTAATTAAAAAATATTCATATAATATATGGTATTTTGTAACTTTCACTTTTAATATAAAGGATTATTGAAAACAGTTGTTTACTTTTTACTATATAAATATTGCTTATTCTTTATATATAACTTAAGGATTTTTTTAAGAATTTTTTATGGGAATATAAAGTAATTAGTCTAACAAACTACATAAATTTTAGTATAATAAATTATTATAGCATTATTGGATAATTTGTTTATAAAAAAAATCAAATTTCATTTGACAAATTTAAAAAAAGATGTTATTATATAGTTACATTAAACAATGCACTTTAGTTCAGGGTAGTGTCATTTGTTTGTTGTATGTGTACCTGTAATACACATACTTTTTTTATTTTATAAACAAAAAGCAAGAAAGTTCCTGTAAAACTTTCTCACTTCGGCTATGTAATGACATTCTTAGCCTTCACTTTTTTTGTATTTTTCTAATTCTGATTGAAGTTGATTATTTTTATCTCTTTCAGCTAAAAGCATTTCAATCATTTTTAGAATAAGTTCAGGGTTAGTCATATTATTTGCCCTCCTTTCCATCTTTAAGTAAAGATTACCTTTATGACAAGAAAGGTTAATATATACTATATAATATTTTATTATATTTTACAACCCATCTCATTAAGATTTTAAAATTATTATAACATATATTTTGTAATATATTTTATTTCATTAAATAAAATATAAGAATAAATGAAACCAAATTCATCTATTCTTAAAATTTTTATTCTTTATAAATCTTTTAATATAATATTTATTCTTATATTCTCCAACTTCATATGCACCTATAATATCCTCTGCTACCACATTTCCATTTAAACAAAAATCCATTTCAATATTCTTATTGTTTAATAACTTGTTTTTTATTTTTTTATTAAGGTCATATAATACATATAAATCTAATTGTTCTATTTTATATGTAAATTTTATTATATATGGTTTTCCTATATTTAATAATAATTCCTTACCTAAAATTTTATTATTAAAGCAATTATAAGTTATTTCTCCTCCATAATATTTAAATATATATTCAAATCCATTATTAAATTGTTTATTGTCACAACAAAAATATATCTTATTTTTTCTATTATCAAATTTGTTTTCTATTATATACTTTTTATATTGTCTATTAATAATTTTATCTTTTTCTGGATATCTTAAGATAATATTTTCTTTTATCTTTTCTATCGTTTCATCATTTATTCCTATTAATCCATTTTCAAAAACATCTTCAACATTGACCAAACTTGTATAGTGATATCCTATAATATTATATTTATTTAATATTTCTTCAATTTTTAATGATTTTTCAATATTTTCTATTAATTCTTTTGTCCAAGTTCGTTTGTCTTGCAATTCAATCATTTAATTTATTCTCCTTAATTATGCAAAGTTACTATAATCGACTTGCATTGCTCTATCAGCTTTTTCTCTCATTTCTATTCTATTTTCATATTCTTCTTTATTAATCTCTTCTGCGTTTTTTAACACATATTCATTTATACTCTTTATTTGATCATTATCTAATTTTTTAGAAAAGACACATTTTTTGAAAAGATTAACAAATTTTTTTAATTCAACAATATAATATTTATCATCCTTTCCCAAAAAAACTATTTCATTATATCTTATATCCCATTTATAAATTCTTATTAAAGATTTACTTGATAAAAATTTAATATTACTTACACTTGCTGATAATGATGATTCTTCGTTTATATTAGAATTTTGCATAAAAAATTCTTTAGCATCTATAAAATTATTATTGTATGTTTTTTCAAACAACTTTTCTCCAAATTCGTACATAAAATCTTTATATGAACAATTTAAATCTATTCTATTTGTATATGGATTTTTGTCAATTAAATTAACTATAAAAGATTTATTTTTTTCTTCATATCCTATCAATTTTATATTGGAATTTTTCAAAATAATTTCAAATTTTTTTATTATTTTATTAATAAAATTTTTTTCATAAATTCTACAAGCACTTCTCAATCTTATAATTCCATCTTCTTTTAAAAATCTTATAACAACTTGATTTTCATTGCTATCTTTTAAACACCATTCTTTTATTTCTTTCGTTATAAACCATTCGTTTTTTTCTTTTTCTTTCATATCTAAATATATTTTATTTAATATATTATCACCTTGACAAACCAATTCATTTATTTTATCTGCAATTGAATAGTCTAATTTTTTATTTTTGATAAATTTCTCATATAATTTTTGTATGTCTCTATTTAGTTTATCATATTCATTCTCTAATTCTTCACTTACTATTGTTGGTATCTTATCTATATTGTTCTGCCAGTTTTCAATCTTATATATAATACCATTATATCTATCATTTAAAAGTTTTTGCCTTTGTTGTTTTTCCCATTCTTTATCAATTTCTTCTTTTGTTTTTCCGTTTATTCCTTTTATGTCTTTAAAATTTGTTATACAGGTACTTCCAACATTTAATATTTTATTACTTTTTTTATTTCTTATATAATATTTTTTTACTGTATTCTTTTCTCCACATAATGAACATTCTAACTTTTCTCCATCTTCGTTTAAGTGGTCTATTTCCCATTCATCTGACGCTATTGAATATAAATTACTAAATAACGACGAGGTCATAAAAGTTTTTTTACTTTCGTCTAGCTCATTTAATTGACTATATTTTATAGAATGATTTTCATCATTTTCCAACATATCTTTTAACCATTCATAATCTTCATTTTTAATTACTTCACTTTCTAGTAATATCTTTCCCATTTTTGTATCGACAAGGATATCTTTACCATATCTGTTCATTTATCTACCTCCATTTTTAGCACTTCTATCGTCAAAGTGCTAACCATATTATACATTTTCTATTCTATATTGTCAATAAAAAGTATTTTAAAATAACTGTATATTATATGGGTATAATTAATATTTCTTAATTACATTTCAACACTCTAATATAAAATTTATATTTTATAAATATATCTAACATATTTCATATTATCAATCTACACTTACAACAATTGAAATAGAGAAGAAAAACAAGTACTATGCATAGAGAAAGATTGTTAAAAAAATAAAATATCTAAAAATTGATGGAGAAAAAGAAAAAAGAGGAAATATATTTTCCCCTTAATTTCTATAAACTATCATACTGATTCTTTAATGAATTATACTGTTGTTGCAAGCTTTCTAAAGACTGTTTTTTTCCTGCTATATTACTTTCTAATGATAATGCTCTACTGTTAAGTTCTAACCATCTACTAGTGTTTTGGTTTTTATCAACCATTGATAATTGAGTTTTTACTGTACTTAATTCACTTTCTAAATTTTGTATTTCTCTTTTCAAAGATGTAATTTGAGTATAAATCGTGGTCATTTGATCCTGTAACTGTGCTTTTTTCTCTGCCCTTTCTGTTTGTTCCTTTATCCATTGTTTGTCTGCCTCTGCATTTGAATTAGTATAGTTATTACTGTTATTTGAATTTGTATTTTTACTTGATGAACTAGTATTAGTTTTATTATTGTTTGTTGATTGACTTTGAGTTTCCGCTTCTTGTTCTGCTTTTGTTATTTCTTCATTTGTATTATTTTTTAAATCTATAACTTCTTGTATTTTTGCTTGTGCTTCTTTGTATTTTTCCTGACTCTTTAAATCATTATATTGATTTTGTAATTCTGTAACTTTGTTTTTTTGTTCTTCGTTAAATTTAGAAATGTCAATATTGTTATTTTCTGTTTCTTTTTGTTCTAAATTTGAGAAATTGTTTGCTTTTATTTCTTCGATTTTTTTCGTCAAATCTTCAATAATCTCGTTTGTTTCATCTGTTATATTTTTGCTTTCTATTGCATTTTTAATTATTTCAACTTTTTCATTAATTTCTTTTTGTTCTTCTTCTGATAAAATTAACTTTTCAATATTTGAATTTATGCTATCATATCTTTGTTGTGTATTATCTAACAAAATTTGCTTTTCTTGTTCTAAATTTTCTTGGCATTTTTCATAAATAATATAACCTGCAAATGCTACCACTAAAATGAATATCACTATACTTAAAATTATTATAATTATCTTATTACTACTTTTCTTTTCCTGTTCCATTTTTTATTACCTCTTTTCTAAATTTTATCTATAATTAGTTTCTTATATTTTTCAATTTTTTGTCCATCAACTAATTCAATCTCATTAGCATTTGCTAATTCTACTGCTGACGGTGTAAAATTACTATTAGTTACTACAATTCCTCTATTTGCTTTGTACATTCCAATTGCTCCAACAACTTCTTGAACTGCTTTATTACCAACAGGATTATTATAAAACTTAACTTGAAAAACATATTTGTTGTTATCTTTATATGCAATAATATCCGCACCTTGGTCTCCACTCTTTTTAGTAACTTCTTCTATTGTATAACCTAACTTTCGGTAAAGATTAGCAACATATTCCTCAAATTCGTATCCATTTTGTACATTAGAGTATTCTACTGCCTGTTTTCTCATTTCTACTTCTTTTGACATATCTCCTTTTAGTAATCTTTCTTTTTCTTTAATTAATTTCTGCTTTTCTAAATCTTTATTCAATTTATTAAAAATTTTATAAACATTTTCTAAAATAAAATTTTTTTCTTTTTCACTAACTTTATATGTTAAGCTATTTATTGTATAAGAGAATATATCAATGTCTAAATTATTAATACCCTTAAAATATGTTGTTTTTTCGATTAACTTAATAAATCTATTTAATGAGTTATTGTCTATGTATGGTATTTTCAATATAACATCATTATTTCTATTAAAAAAATTTTCTCGATATTCTTCATATTCTTTTTGTCTATTAATATTTTGTATAATTTCTTTTAATTCGGTTTTTGTTACATTTTTTGAAAATGTACTTGCATAAAAGTTTTTATACATATCAAAAACTTTATTTACTATATATTCTTTATCATCTATTGTTTCTATTAAAGAATTATACATTTGATAAAGTTCTAATTGTTTTTTAAAATTTATTATTTCTTTATTAAATAACATTTTCTCTAATAATTTGAGAATATCATTATATTCTTCCTCTTTGTCATAACCAATTTCATATAAAAACATATTTTTTCTTAATTTATTTAAATTACTAATATTAAAATCATTTGGTAATTCACATAAAACTCTTTTAAAAAGGTATAATACATTTTCGCTATTATAATGATTTTGTATTTTGACATATTCTTGAAATAATGTTATATCATCAAATATTTTTATCAACACAATATTAATTTTTCCTTTTTCTTTTTCTAGCTTATTAAGTACTTTTTGTTCTTTCTTTTTTTGTTTGTTTTGAATCTCTATTTGTTTTAATTGTTTCTGCTTCTTTTTTTCTTTTTCCTCTTCTATTTTCTTTTTTCTTTCTAATTTTAGTTTTGCTATATATTCTTGAAATTCCTGTTTTTTCCTTGACTTTTCATTTTCTTTTTGATCATTAGAATAGGTTATTACTTCATTATTATTCAATTTTTTTCACCTCCTGTCTTTGGCAAAATTCTACTTTTCAAAACTATCATATCACATATTTTTATTTTTGTACACATTTTTGTGTACTTATTTTTAAAACACAAATTTGTAATAATAAATATGTACAAGGAGGTATGATTTGTATGGAAAAATTAAAAATAATTAAAGAGCAAAAGGGAAATGATACCGTAACAAGAACAATACGAATAAGTGGAACAACTTTTGATAGAATTAATGAATTAGCTGAAAAAAATAAAATTAGCTTTAATAGTGTAATAAATCAAATAATAGAATATGGGTTAAATAACCTTGACGAATAAAAGAGTAAAAATCTATTTACTCTTTTTTCATTCATCAAATATAAAATCCTAGCCCCTACTTTACATTTTAAGTACAAGTCATTATATATATATTAATATGGGCAGTTGCACTTCTATCCACTAAGATTCGGGAATTGTTGGAGTTTTAATATTTTAGTATTTGGTTGTTTTTTTAAATTTAAAAAGTGCTTGTGTTTTGATTTCAAATTTATTTAATAATTTAAAAATTGCAAATTTTATTAGTACAATAAGATTATTTCAATAATAGATAAAATATTATTTATTCTTTCTTTAATTAATATCTAGTATTAGATGTAATATACTCTCTTACAATAAAATAAATACTACTAGTACATTGGAAAAAACGAAAATAATTAATATCACTCTTTTGCACTACATAATATACTACTTGATTTTTCAATGACTTTCCATCTAACTTGACTTTTTCAAAATTGCGTGATAAAATTTTTTCATAATTAAATAAAAGGAAGTAGCTACCAACTACTTCCAATTTTTTAGAAAAATACTTGTATGCACTTTTCTATATTTTCGTGTAGATATTGTATCATAATATTACAAGTTTTGTCAAGATTGTTTTATTCTAAAAAATTCCAGTTTTATTTGATTATAATTATAAAATAGGTTACCGAATTATATTTGCTTGGTCTTTTTGTTCACTTATTTACATCATTGTATAATTCAAATTGTCTTTCAAACAAATATTATTAGTAATCAAAAAAATGGAGGTGAATTATTATAGATGAATTAACAGATACTATAACATTACAATTCAAAGTAAAAGTGGATTGTAAAGACACATTATTCAATAATTTCAAAAATAGAAGTATTTTAGGAATTCGTAGAAAATGGAAACGCATAAAAATAAAAACACCTAAATCAAATAGATTTATCCATTTAAAGGGAAAAAATATCTTATATTTACATTTTAATGGTTACGATTTATTTTATAAAAAGGCATATCCTTTTACAGGTAAATATGGTAACTATGCTTTAAATTACTGTCATTATAAATATAGAGATGATTATGTTTTAATTGATTTAAATCATAATGCTATTAAGAATAAAGGCACATATGAAATATATAATGATATATTAAGATTACTTGAAAGTATTGGAATTGACATTAATTTCTTAGAAATAAATCACAAACTTAATAGAATAGACTACAAGTATGATTTTGAGTGTGAATACAAACCAATAGCTGAAAAACAAGCAATTATGTGTATTTGCTCCAAAACCAGAAATACCTTTTATGGTGTTTCTAAAGAAAATTTAAAGAAAGGAATTGGAATTAAATATAAGCCTACGAGCTCTTATACTGAAATAATAGTGTATGATAAAGGACAAGAACGACGAGACAAACTAAAGAGGCATAATTCATCACAACCAGAATTAGAAATAAAAGAATATGAAAATGTGTTTAGAACTGAATTAAGACTTAAAAGTAAGCGACTTTACTATAACCAAAAATATACTCTAAAAATACCCAAAACATTAAATAATTACTATAATGAAAATGTGGCTGATGAATGTTTCTTAAAATATGTAGAACCCATTTTTTACCTTGAGCCTTTCTATCGCATAGATTATGCAATTTTATCAATACAAACAGACAGAAGATTGACTGAAAAAGAAGCTCAAAAATTGTGTAAATTAGTAACAGATATAAATGAAAAAGGTTATACAAGAGCCAAAAATGAATATGACTATTGTGATGATACATTCGAAAAACACATAAAACTTTTAAGAAGTATTGGAATTAATCCTCTGACTTTTGATAAGAACATCAATCTTGCTATTCTTCATAATTTCACAACAAAAAATGTATGCAGAGATTTTACAATATACGAATCTCAATTGAGAACAAAGAAAAAAACTTTTGATGAATGGGGATTTGAGATATGTTAATAGTGTTTATTTATTTACTATATGAAAATATGCAGTAATTGACAGTAAAATTTAATAGTGCTAAACTAATTAATAGATTAATTACTTTATATTTTCCCAAATAAATATAAGGAGGTTATGCCATATGGCAAGAAAAAAGGGAAAAAATAAAGGTTATTCATACAGATATAACAAAAGTGGAACTGTTACTTGTAGGGAATATTTTGATATGCCTAATGGAACAAGTAAACAATTATCCGCAACTGGGAAAACAGAGGATGAATCAAGAAAGAAATTAAAAGCAAAATATGCTGAAATATGCAAACAAGGAAAAGAAATAAAGTCACAGGGATATACTGTAAAAACTTGGTACATTTATTGGCTCAAGAATGTAAAAACAAATTTAAAAGGTAATACCAAAGATAGTTATTACTTTTCTTTTAAAAATCATATATCTCCATCACTTGGTAAAATAAAGTTAAAAGACTTGACATTAGAAGATTTACAAAAATCAATAAATAAGGTTAAAACTAAAAAAGTAACAAAGAATGGTGTAACAAATCTAATTACTGGCAAAGCAGTAAAAGAAATATTTGCTCCATTAAAACAAGCATTAAGATATGCAATGGCTGATAAGAAAATGCCACATATAAGTTTGGAATTGCTTGATATGCCTCCTGTAAAAAAAAGTACTCGCGAAATTCGTAATGAAGCCGAGCAACAAATAGTGGCAAATTATTTTTGTAATAAGATACAAGGAAAACCTTTTAACTTATACTATGCTCCTATTGCAATAATGGATGCCAGAGGTTTACGACCAGAAGAAGTACGGTCGGATTACAATGGCAAGATATTGATTTTGAAAATGATATTTTCTGGGCTGGAAGACATACAATTGTAAAAAATGGTGTATATGATGAAAATGGGAAAAAAGTCGGCAATCATCTTGTCGTAGAAGATTCTGGTAAGACACCTCAAGCGGTTAGAAAACTACCTTTAGGTAAATTCTTAGCAAACATCTTTAAATTAAAGCATAAAGAATATATTGATAAAGGTGTTTTACCTAAACCAACAGACTTCATTTTTTATACAAATGCTGGTAATCCATTTTATGAACAGTCATTAAGAAAAATGTATAAATCTTTAGCAAAAAAACTAGGAATAAGTGAAATGGGCTGTTATTCACTAAGACACGAATATATTACATTCTTAGCACAAGAAACTAACACAGATCAAGAAAGTATAAAACAACTAGCTGGATGGTCTCAAATTATATCAACATATTTTCATACTGATGATAAACATAAAAGAAAAGCAACAAATGAAGTTGATAAACAATATGAAGCCAATACAACACCAAATAATGAGAAAACAATTAAAAGTAATAATGTTATTCAATTTCCTTTTAACAAAGTTGCAAACCAATAAAAAACAATCATCTTAGTATAAGAAGATAATTGCTTATTTAAGGATTTTTTATAAAAAAATTAAGGCTTTTTAATTTTCAAAAGTTTAAAAGCCTTAATTCTTCTAATAAATTTATGGTGGACAGGGATGGATTCGAACCATCGTACTCAAATGAGAACAGATTTCTTACCACTATAGTTTTCACTACCATAATTTATTAATTATGTTTGTAGTCTGGACTTTCTCTTTATCTTCTAAAAGATACCAGGTATAAAGTCTCTACACTCAGAAATTTCTTTCTTAGCTCGGGATTGCCATCAGCATTTTCTGTTAAGGTTTCCCCGACTTAGCCCGATTGTCATCATATAATCACTTATATGAGCTGCAAGTTTAGGTTTTGTTTTTAAACCAAAGACCACAGTCTGCCGCCTTTAGCCACTCGGCCACCTGTCCAAAAGGTTAAGCTCAATTACTTAACGCTTATTATTATACTATTTATGAACTATGTTGTCAATACTTTTTTTAATTTTTTTCGTAAATTACATACTCATACTCAAAATCATTTTCTGGGTCTTCTGGGCCTTTTTCCCTACTGATTTCTTTCCATACACTCTCATCAATTTTAGGAAAAAATGTATCACCTTCAAAATCCTTATGAATTTCAGTCACATACATTTTTGTTACATAAGGCATTAATAAATGATATATCATTGCACCACCAATAACAAACACTTCTTCATCACTTTCTATATATTCTTGTACTTGTAATAGAGAATGAACAACTTCTACATTTTCATTATTTACTTTAAAATCTGGATTTTGTGTAAATACTATATGTTTTCTATTTGGAAGAACTCTTCCTAATGATTCAAAAGTTTTTCTTCCCATTATTATTGTATGATTCAAAGTTAATTGTTTAAATCTTTTTAAATCATCTGACAAATGCCATAACATTTGATTATTTTTTCCTATAACATTATTTTTTGCTTTTGCTACTATAATACTTAACATTTTTAAATTTCCTTTCTGTTTCATTTATATTGCAACTGGTATTTTTCCAATTTTTACTTCTTTATTATAATCATATCCTACTACTTCAAAGTCTTCTACTTTAAATTCATAAAAATCTTTTGTTGGATTATTTATTATTAATTTTGGTGTAACATCTACAGGTTCTGCTTCTAACAATTTTTCAACAAGTGGAATATGTCTATCATATATATGACAATCACCAATATTATGTGTTAGTGTTCCGACTTCTAAGCCTGATACTTGTGCAAACATATATTGAAGTGCTGCATATTGCATTAAGTTCCATCCATTTGCTGTAAGCATGTCTTGTGAACGTTGATTTAAAATCAAATGTAATTTTCCCTCTTTTACTAACCATTGTGTTCCATATGCACATGGCTCTAATTCCATGTCTTTTAATTCTTCATGATTAAATATATTGGTCATTATTCTTCTGCTAGATTGGTCATGTTTTAATAAATATAAAACATAATCAACTTGATCCATTAGTTTTATTCCTTCTTTTGTTTTAAATTCATATTTTTTTCCTAATTGATATCCATAAGCTTTTCCTATTGTTCCTTCTGCGTTTGCCCATTGATCCCAAATATGAGAATGTAAATCACTTATTTTATTTGATTTTTTCTGCCATATCCATAATATCTCATCTATAGCATTTTTTACTGTTTTTGTGTTATTTCTTAGAGTAATCATTGGAAATTCTTTGCCTACATCATATTTGTTTTGAACTCCAACAATTGATATATAATTTGCTTCTTCTCCATCTTCCCATCTTGTTCTTACATTTGTACCTTTTGATGAATAACCGTTTTTTATAATTTCTTTACATGTTTTTATAAATTGTTCATCTGCTTGTGTCATTTGATTTCCTCCTTGCTTTTTTTTTCAATATATCAAAGTTTTGAATTTTTTACAAGTTTTTTGAAAACTTTTTAACACATACTTGAAATTTAGGAATATAAAAAAACTATCTTCTTTTTAAGAAAATAGTCTTTTTATGGTGCTCCCGCTAGGACTTGAACCTAGGACCCACCGGTTATGAGCCGGTTGCTCTGACCAACTGAGCTACGGGAGCATTTATTTTGTTTATTGCTCAACGCAAGAATAAGTATAATCCATTTTATTAAAAATGTCAATAGATTTTTTTGATTTTTTTGATTTTTTTATCAATTCAAAAAAGAAACTTATAAAAACTAATAGAAAAAGAGAAATATTTCTCTTTTTCTATATATTTTTTTATTTATTTTTTCCAAATGTAACTTCTTGAAATAAAAAGTCTTTAACTTTTCCCCATGTTATTTCTTGATGTAAAAATTCATTAATCTCATCTTCAACTTTTTGTTGATATGGTGTTAATTCAACTTTTATTTCGTAGAATAATACAGATTTTAATTTGTTCCAGAATCCTGTTTTCATTGGTAAATTTTGTCCAACTTCTTCTGGAGCAACTGCTGAACCTGCATTTTCTATATTTTCTGAATTTTCAACCACATTATTTGTATTTTCATCATTAACTTTTACTCCGCCAAAAACTCCTGAAACTTCTTCTATATTTGCCATATTTATTCCTCCTTTGTAGTATCATACTTTTTTCTATATTATTTATATACTATTTTTCCAAATTTATCAAGTATATTAATTTATTTTTTATATTAAGTTTTTGTTACAATTTTATTACATTTGTAATATTCATGTTTTTACATTTTCTACTTCTGCTGTTTGAATTTTTACTCTCTTTATCTGATTTTCTAAATTTTCTTTTGATTCATGTTTTACAAGTATATAATTTTGAGTATGACCTTTATAAAATAAAACATTATTTTTTTCTTCAGGTTCTTCAAAAAGAACATCTACTTCTTTTCCTATAAGCTTCTTATTGTATTCTAGCTGATTTTGCTCTGACATTTTTATTAGTTTCTTGCTACGCTTTTCTTTTATATTTCCATCTACTTGTTCTGGCATTCTTTCTGCTAAAGTACCTTTTCTTGGTGAATAAGGAAATACATGCATTTTATAAAATTTGATTTCTTTTAAGAAGTTATATGTTTCTTCAAATTCTTCTTCATTTTCTCCTGGAAAGCCTACTATTATATCAGTAGTAAGAATTACATCATTATAATATTTTCTTAAAATTTCTACAATATTTTTAAATTCTTCAGTTGTATATTTCCTATTCATTCTTTTTAATGTTTTGTTTGAACCACTTTGTAATGATAAATGAAAATGATGACATATTTTTTCAAGTTTTATTAATCTCCTCATAAAATTATCATTTATTATTTTTGGCTCTAAAGATCCTAATCTAATTCTATAAATTCCGTCAACTTTGTTAATTTCTTCCAATAAATCAATCAAACTTGTTCCATCTTTAAAGTCTTTTCCATATGAAGCTAAATGAATTCCTGTAATAACAACTTCTTTTATTCCTTTTTGTGCAATTCGTTCAATTTCTTTAACAACATTTTCTATTTTTCTGCTTCTTACTCTTCCTCTTGCATATGGAATAATACAATATGAACAAAATTGATTACATCCATCTTGTACTTTTATCACTGCTCTTGTTTTTTCTGTGTAAGTTATTTCTCCCATTTCTTCAAATTCTTTTTCTTGATTAATGTCTTGTATTTGTACTATTTTTTTCTTTTCGTTTTGATATCGCTCAACAAAATGAACTATATCATTTTTTTCTTCATTACCTAATACGATATCAATTTCTGGCATTTCTTCTAATTCTTTTTTATACACTTGTGCATAACATCCTGTTGCTACAATTATTGCATTTGGATTTAATACCTTTACTCTTCTAAGTATATGTCTTGATTTTCTATCAGACATATTTGTAACAGTACAAGTATTTACTACGCAAACATCAGATATATCATCATTAATGTCTACTACTTCATATCCATTTTCCTTAAATTTTTGGAGCATGCCGTTTGTTTCATATTGATTAACTTTGCACCCGTAATGTGTAAAAAGATACTTTTTTCATTTCGTTTCCTTCCTCTTTAAATTGTTGCTCCTATTATTCCTGCATCATTTTTTAGTTTTGCGAGCTTTAATATTATATCATCTCTTTTATTAAATAGCAAGTTTCCATCAATTAAACTCTTTTTTAGTGGCTCATAAAATATGTCATTATATTCAGCAAAACTTCCGCCCAAACATATTGCTTCTGGTTCAAATATATTTATGATATTTGATATTCCAATACTTAAATCTTGAACATAATTATTTAACATGTATTTTAATCTTATATCTTGAGCATTTTGTAATATAAATTTTCTTATTTTATCTCCATCAATAGTGTTTAAATTGAATTCATTTGAAACTTCTTCTTTAAATCTTTTTAAACTTGCATATACTTCAAAACAACCTCTCTTCCCACAATTACATAGCTTTCCATTTTTTTGAATAATTGTATGGCTAAATTCAAATCCTGGTACTCCTTTTGCTTCAAGAAGTTCTCCATTATATATAACAGCTCCTCCTATTCCTGTTCCTATACATAAGAATACACTGTTTTCAAAACCTGCTAGTTCTCCATATTTTTGTTCAGCAAGTGCTGAACATTTTGCATCATTTCTCAATTTTACTTTTATGTGCAATTTTTCTTCCAAATTTTTAGCTATTTCATAATTTTCAATTCCTAAATTAACCGCTTTAATTATTTTGTTTTCAGAAACTGTTCCTGGAACAGCAATTCCTATTAGTTCAATGGCATTGTATTCTGGTATTTGTGTTACTTTTTCTATTATAAAATCTTCGATTTTTTCTTCAATATTTGTTGTTTCCGTTATATATTTTTCTTCTTTAAAAATAATTTCTCCATTTTCATTCACTAAGCCAATTCCTATATGACTTCCTCCAATATCTACTCCTATTTTCATTTTTTATCCTTTCTAAATAAAATAACATCTTATAGCTAAGTAAGCCATAAGATGTTTTTTCTATTTTTAAATTACTCTTGCTGCTGATAATAAGAAATTACCCATATATACTTGAATTACAGGTACTAATACTACACATACAAAGAATATTAATACAATACCTACTATTGAATATACTAATTGTGGCATTACTTTTGTGATATTATCTATAGTATTTTTTATATCTATATTCATGTATTCTAGTAATTTACCTAACATTTCTGTTAAGTCCGTTTGCATTCCTATATTCAACATCTCTGTTGTCATTGCAGAACATAATCCTGACTTCTCAAAAGGTTCTATCCAAGAATAACCTATTAACATATTATTTATTGATGTTTCAATTATTGAAAGCATTACATAATTCTTTATAATGTTTTTACTTACATCTAACGAATCTTGTACTCTCATTCCATTTTCTAGATTCAAATGCATAGCTTGCATTAATCTATAAAAATCTAATGAAAAAATTAATTTTCCAAATATTGGCATGGTGTATTTAAAGTAATGAAAATTATATTTACCTTTAGGAGTATTTATATAGAATATAATTACTCCTACAATACCTAAAATGAAGAATGTTGGAATATACCAGAATTTCAAAAATGTCTCTAATACACCTTGGAACCATAATGTTATTGCTGGTAATTGTGCATCAGACCCCAATTCATCAAATAATGTCTGTATTTCTGGTATTGCATATAATGTTCCACCTATCAATAATATAAATATTACAACAAACTGAATTATATTAGGTATTAAAATATTTCTAATTTTTTTATTCAATGCTTCTGAATCTTCTAAGTATGTAACAGCTTGTTCTAATGAATTTGTTAAAGAGCCAGATAATTCGCCAACTTTAATCATATTAATATATATAAATGGAAATATATCTGAATAGTATTCCATTGTTGTATACATATATTCTCCAGCTTCAACTCCTGCCAGAATGTCTTCGATTATCCCTTTTAATGTAATATTTTCTGTACTTTGCAAAATAGTGTTTAAAGCATGGATATTATTAAAATTAGCCTTTTTTAACAAATAGAAGTTTTGTGTAAATATTACAATATCTCTTGTAGTAACTTTTTGTGTTGACGCTAAAAACAAATTTATTTTTTCGACAGTTGATGGCCTTGCTGATTCTCTTCTATCAAATTCAGCTGTATTTACATTTTTCATTATCTCTTGTATATTAGTAACATTTTTTTTCTTTTTTGTTTGTGTTTTGCTTTTAAAAGCTACTTGTATAATTTCTATAGGAGTTAGTCCATTTTCTCTTAATTTTTTTACTAGTGTTTGTTTGCTAGGTTCTTCTACTTTGTTTTTTACTATTAAACCTTTGTCTGTTACTGCTCTATAAACATATACTGGCATAGTATTCTCCTTCCTTATACACTTTTATTTCCCATTTTTATTTTTAATTGCATAATTGTTCTATTTAATGTTTCTAAATTCTTTTCTTCAACTTGAGCTTTAGCTTGATCTAATGTTATCTTATTTTCAACAAATAATTTTGCAATTGAATTTATTAAGCTTACACTACCTTTATCTTGTCCACTTTGTATAGCATCTTCTATTTCTGAAACACTTATTTTTTCTTTACGTATTATACCTGCTACTATATTATCTACTACCATTACTTCAGGAACTAATTCAAGTTTTCCTGTTGTTCCAACTAATAATCTTTGAGATATAACTAGTTTTAATAGTGATGATAATAAATATTTTATTTGTGCTTGATCTCTAACTTCATAGAAGTTTATCATTCTGTCTATTGTTTCTGCACAAGATTTTGTATGTAATGTTCCAATTACTAAATGTCCTGATTCTGCCATTTCTATAGCTGCTTCCATTGTTATTTTATCTCTAATTTCTCCTATTACTAGAATATCACAATCTTCTCTTAATGCATTTTTTACACCATCATGATATGTTAAACAATCTCTACCTTCTCCTACTTCTTTTTGAACAATAATAGAATTTTTTGATGTATGCTTATATTCAACTGGACTTTCAAGTGATAAGATTTTTTTATTTTGAGTTTCATTTATATGATTTACTAATGCACTTAATGTAGTTGATTTACCAGAGTTAGTTTTACCAGTTACTAGCATTAATCCTTGTGGTTGATAAGTCATTCTTCTAACAATATCAGGTACTCCCAAATCTTCAAATCTTGGCAATTCATTTTTTATAAGTCTCATTGTACATACTGGAATTTCATTTGCATATGATATATTAACCCTTAAACGTATTCCATTATGTTCATATGAAGTATCTAATTTTCTAGTTTCATTAAATACTTTATCTTTATCAACATTTCCTCTAACAAGATAATCATATATTTCATACATATCTTCATCTTTTAATACAGATGCATCTTCCATCTCTACTAAAGATCTTGCAATTCTGTACATTGGCTTTAGACCAGAAATTAGATGAATATCTGATGCCTCTTTTTCAATTGCCTGTTCAATTACTTTATTCATATTAACCATTTGTTTTTTCCTCCTTGCTTTTAATTAAAATATTAATATTTTTCTGTTAAGTTCTTCTAAATTAGTAAGACCTGATAAGACTTTATTTATTCCATCTATGCATAATGGTTTATAATTACCTTTTAATGCTGCTTTTCTAACTTCTATACTTGAAGCACCACTCATTATAAGTTCTTTTAATTCATCATTTATGTCAAGAACTTCAAAAATTCCTATTCTATCATAATATCCTGTATTATGACATTTTTTACAACCAACAGCATCATATGTTTTAGCATTTTTTATATCAAATTCTACTCCATATTTTTGAGAAATTTTTTTAATTACTTCCTTTTCTTCTTCAGTAAATGGTCTTTCTTTTTTACAATCTGGGCATAACTTTCTAACAAGTCTCTCAGATATACTTGTTGCTAATGTACTTGCAATATCATAATCTGCAACTCCAAGTTTTCTTAATCTAGTTATTACTTCAACAGCATCAATTGTATGTATTGTAGATAAAACATAATGTCCTGTTTGTCCTGCTTGTACAGCTATTTCTGCTGTTTCTCTATCTCTAATTTCTCCTACTAATATTATGTCTGGATCCTGTCTTAATACAGTTCTTAAATTGTCTGAAAAAGTAGATCTAGCATCAATCTCAATTTGATTTAATCCATCAATACGAATTTCTACCGGATCCTCTATTGTTGTTATATTGATTTCTGGTTTATTTAAATAATCCATTATACTATATAATGTAGTTGTTTTTCCTTCACCTGTAGGTGCTGCTATAATTGTTATACTGTTTCTTTTATTTATACTTTTATTTAATTCTTTTTCAGTTCCAGGATAGCCTAATTCAAATATTGATTTAACATTAGAGTTTTTCTTTAATAATCTTAATACAAATTTTTCTCCATAAACATTTTTTTGTGAAGAAACACGTATATTATAATCTTGATATTGTAATATTCTACCATCTTGCGATTCTTGTTTTTCTTGATGCATATTAGATATTGCTTTTAATCTACCAATAATTTGAGGTAATTTCTCTATTGGTATTGTTGTAGCAGTGAATAATTCACCATCAATTCTATATCTAACTCTAATTTCATTTCTTTCTGGTTCTATATGGATATCACTAGCCCTAGATTGCATTCCTGTTCTAATAATTGAATCAACAATTTCAGTTGTATTGTCTTCACTTCCTATTTTTTGTACTATTTCTCCTTCTTCATTGTTTGCACCAAAACTATTTAAAATAGAATCGATTATACTTGAAAAAGTAAGGTATGGTTCTATAATTAAACCTTTATTTAACATAAGTAATCTAATGGCTTCATAGTTTCTTGAATTTGTATTATCTGAAAAACATACTTTTATTTTTCCATTTTCGATATCAAAAGGAATTACTTTATTTCTTTTTGCCATTTCTATAGATATGTAACTTAGTACATCAATTTTTATTGACTCTTGTGTTAATATTATTCCTCTTATTCCAACTATTTCTCCAATAGTTTGAATAAGATCTCTTGGATTACATACATTCATTTGATATAAAATTTCACCAAGTTTTTTGTTAGGGTTTTTTCTTTGTTCAATTAATGCATTATTTACATCTTCTTCTGTAACAATTCCCCTTTTAACAAGTTCTATGCCTACTGGTTGGCGTTTTCTTACATCCATTTTAATTCCTCCTATCAACTTATTTAACCACAGTATACTGTGTATTATAATTCTTTCCTAATATAGTTAAATTTACAGTTATAATTTTTGTATTTGTGTCATATTTAAAATCACAAGAATCTACATTAGAAACAATTTTTGCTTTATTTCTATAAATTGCATTATTTTTAAAACTATATTGATTTTGAGATTTAAAAAATATTATATATGGCATCCCACTACCATCAGTGCTACACTCTGCAACTTCGTTTTCCTCTATATTTATTTCATCTGTAAAATAACTATTAAATTTAGTATACTCTGCACTAGCTGTTGTATTAGAAGAAACATTGCTTATATTTCTATAAAAATATATTGAAATCCTTGCAACTATAGCAACAACAATCGAAAGTGCCACTATATATATTGTAATTGATGTCAATGTCACAGCTCTATTATTTCTCATACTGTCCCTCCATATTATTCATAATGATTAAATAAAATAATAATTTAACATAAAATTTGCAATAAAAATCACAAAAATATTACATGCTCCAATGTAAAATCCTAATTGAATTTCTTCAATTTTAAATTCTGTAATTCCTATATTTTTTCTTAAAATTTTTCTTAAAACACTATATATTAATACAGACATAAGTGTTAATATAATAGTTAATATAAACTTTTCTAAACCTGTAAATATTAATATCATATTTAATAGCATCAGTATACTTACTATATAACTATCTTTTGCATATCGTCTAAGTAAAAAAGTATCTATTATTAATAATACAAAATATATTGCTAGATATATAGCATATCTATATATACTAGTTGTTTCTATTGTATATAGATATATCATATATATAATTGATATGATAATTCCATATGCTAATACTCTTCTATCTATTTTTCTATATTCTTTATCTATTCCAACTATTAATATAATTGCTGTAAAATATAATATAGCAAAAAAATAATTTATAATACTATAAATATTCAATGTGTATATATTTATATCTAAATATTGTGCAAGCATTACAAATGAAAAACCACTTAATATTTCTAAAATTAAATATCTTGGTCTTATTTTTTCTTTGCAATGTTTACATTTACCACCTAAAAATATATAACTTAGTACTGGAATTAATTCAAAAAAGCCTAATTTATTATTACAATTTGGGCAATATGAATGTTTTTTTATTATATCTATGTTTTTTGGTATTCTATATACTGCTAAAGTATAAAAACTTCCAAATACAGTACCTATTATAAAGATTATTGCATATAAAAATATGTTCATATCCATATTATAAGCTTGCCTTTCTTGTTTTATATTATTACAGGCATATACTTTTTGTATATGCCTGGTGCTTTTTGTTAATCTATAAAACTTGTGCTTTATCCATTGTTAATGTTGCATTATCTGTTACTAATGTTATATCAGCTCTTATTGGTTTTAAATAATTTCCATTAATTCTTTGATTTCCATTTGATAATTTTTGAATATTTGCATCGATATTTATTGTTGAATGTGCCATTGCAGGTTGAGCAGCATTAACATATCCTCCAAATTTGTTATCATTGTATTGAAAATATATTTGTTTAGTAGAAGTTGTTAAACGTGCTGTTAAACCATCATTAAATGCCGTAGCTCCTGAAGGAGTTAAACCTATTTCTTTTACAGCTATTTCGAACAAATTTTGCATTTCTGCATTAGTTGATGCATCATAACCTGATTCAATTGCACTATTTACTGATATTTCGGTCTTTACTGCATTATATGCCATTTTTATTTTTTCTCTAATTTCTCCCTCTGTATTTGCTGCTTCAGATCTTTGAGCATTTGTCATTATTCCGTCATCTCCTGAAAGCATTGCTATTGCTGTTCCAGCTAAAATTAATAATACTACTATTGTAACTACTAGTGCAATTAGTGTTACACCTCTTTCGTTTCTCTTCATTTTTTTCTCTCCTTTTTTTTATTTTACTTTTCTATAGTACTTGTGCTGTATCTAATCTTAATGTAGCATTATCTGTTACAAATGTTATATCAGCTCTTATTTGTTTTAAATAATTTCCATTAATTCTTTGATTTCCATTAGTAAGTGTTTGAGTAATTGTATTTCCAGAAATTGGTGCAGATTTTGCTCCTCCAAATTTATTGTCTCTATATTCAAAATAAATTATAGGACTTCCTCCAGCTGGAGCATTATATGTTACTGTATATCCACCTTTACCTGTATTATCTGTTGCTTTATTAGGATCACTTGCATCAACAGTTAATCCCATTTCTTCAACTGCTATTTTAAATAAGTTTTTGATGTCGTTTTGTGCGTTATAGTTAGATTTTACTGCACTATTTACTGATATCTCTGTTTTTACTGCATTATATGCCATTTTTATTTTTTCTCTTACTTCTCCTTCTGTATTTGCTGCTTGTGATCTTTGTGCATTTGTCATTATTCCATCATCTCCTGAAAGCATTGCTATTGCTGTTCCAGCTAATATTAATAATACTACTATTGTAACTACTAACGCAATTAGTGTTACACCTCTTTCGTTTCTCTTCATTTTTTCTCTTCCTTTCTTTTTATTTTAATACTTGTGCTGCATCTAAAGTTAAACTTGCATTATCTGTTACAATTGTTATATATCCCCAAATATGTCTTAAATAGCCTCCATCAATTCTTTGATTTCCTTTACTTGTTCCATTAGTAATTTTATTAGTTGTTGTATCTAAGTTTGAAGCAGCTGTTACTCCACCAAATTTATTATCTCTATATTCAAAATAAATTGTTGGAACTGGATTTCCACTTACCTCTTCACCTGAAGCAGCCAATTTAACTATATATCCATCTTGAGTTGTATTTGATACACCATTAGATGGTAATCCCATTTCTGCAACTGCTATTGCATATAAATTAGCAGTATCTGCTTTTGCATTATAATCAGATTCTACTGCACTATTTACTGATATTTCTGTTTTTACTGCATTATATGCCATTTTTATTTTTTCTCTTACTTCTCCTTCTGTATTTGCTGCTTGTGATCTTTGTGCATTTGTCATTATTCCGTCATCTCCTGAAAGCATTGCTATTGCTGTTCCAGCTAATATTAATAATACTACTATTGTAACTACTAATGCTATTAGAGTTACACCTCTTTCATTTCTTTTCATTTTTTTCCTCCATTTCTTTCTCTACTATTTTTATTTAGTAGATCATTTGTATTTAAAAATATTAATAACTAAATCCTTATAAAGTTATGTTTTCATCTTAAGTGTCATTCCCCCTTTATCATAGTTTTGGTATATATATTTAATTTTTAAATATAATATTATTTACTTGAACCATTTTCAAACAAACTTCCTCCAGAATTGTTTCCTGTTGTTGTATCTATTGGTGTTCCATCAACATTTGTATTTGCATCATTACCTGTAATTTCTCCATCAACATCTTCAGATACAGCAGCAAATGGATTTGCTTTTCCTGGTAAATATTCATCAGTCCTCTCGAAATTATCCAAATCACTTGCTGTAATTTCGTAAGTTTTTATTATTTCATCAGAATGATCATCAACTGCTGCATTTAATTCTACTTCAACTTCACTACTTGGTTGATATTCTATAGCTTCTGGTATAACCTTATTAGTCGGAATGAAATCATATAATATTACACTTAATATTAATAGTACTGCTAAACATACTAAAAGTGCTATAATTATTTCTTTTATGATTGTTTTTGCCATATTCACCACTCCTTTCTATTCAGTAGTTGTATTTTCGTCAATATCACTTGTATTTGTATCAGTATTATCTGTAGTTGTTGTACTTGTGTCAGTATCACTTGTGCTTGAGTTTGTTGCTTCAGTGTCTGTATCTGTTTCTTCTGTCGTTTCATCAGCTGTTTCAACATCTGAAATATTTAATTTAACATCTTTACATACAAAGGTTGCTTTTAAGTTTTCTTCTGCAGATATTGTTGTTTCTATTGGATTTCCAAATTCATCTAAATTGTTTGGGTCTGTTATTTTTAATTCTTCACCTGGTGTCATTGTGAAATCTTCAAGTTTGAATACTAATGTTGAGTCATTTTCTACATCATACAAGAAATCTGTAATTTGTATATATCCACCTTCAACAGTAAATTTTAAGTCATATGTTTTACTTATAGAATTATTTACTGTTACTTCTAATTTTAAGTCTACACCTTGTTTTTTTGCATAGTTACCCATTGTTATCCATATTTTTTCAATTTCATATTCTTGTATTTTACTTAGTTGTTGTCCATTCTCGTCAACACCTAATGCTAAAATTTGTTCATAATTTTGCTTTTCAGTAATTAAATTTTTATAAGCCGTATCTAAGGTTGTAATATTACTTGGATAATCTTGATTTCTAAGTACAGATGCTTCTTTTATTTTTGTTAATAATATATCATTTTCGTTTTTTATTGCAGGAATACCATCAATAGTTAGTCCTCCAATTGTAATTCCATATACAACTGTATATCCTGCTAAGACTAATAATATTAATGAAAGTAAAATTAATAATATCTTTCTCATGGCAACTCTCCTTCTATTGTAACTGTTATTACACCATTTTGTTTCATACTACTTCCAGATACAACATTTTGTAGTATATTTTTTGTTTTCAATATTGTTTTAAAGTATCCTAATCCTGGATATTTTGGAGACTGTGCAACTATTACAATATGTTTTCCTGTTGTATTTTGTATTGATGTTATTTGAACAGTTTCATCTATTGAATTCATTATTTGATTTAATAAATTTGGTATTAAGTTTTTACTTGCATTCATATCACTTATTTTATCATTTATTTCTTGTAAATCTGATATTAATGTAGTATATTGTGTTGTTTTTCCATTTAATATTTTTGTATCTGCTTCAATTCTTGAGATTTGTGAATTTAATTTTGTCTTAACAGTATCAGTTTCATCTTGTTTATCATGGATTTTGTTTACTAATAGCACTGAAAAAGAGCTATAAATTACTATAAACAAAAGCAATGAAACAACACATCTAATCATCCACATTTCTCTTGGTGTAACTTTTTCTTTAAAATCGTTAAATTCAAATAGTTTTCCGTTTTTCTTTTTACCGTCATTCTGACTTCCAAGAGTTATATTTATGAATTTTTCTAATGATGATGTTTTCTTAAAGTTAATACCTTTGATTCCTTCTCCTAGTCCTTGTAATGCTAAAGATATTGCAGAATTAACTTCAATATAATCTTTTATATTAATAGACTTAGTTAAATTTTGTAAAAAATATGGTTTTAGAATCTCACATCTTACTTTTCCTAAGTATTCTTGGAAATACAAATCAATATTATTTACGCAAGAAAGTGTACCTGTAATATAAACCTTAGAAATTTTTTCTGTACTATCATTTATGATTTTTTGTACATTTCCAACAATATTATATAAAGTAGGCATTATATCTTCTAAATATTTACTTTGTTCTTCCGTAAAATCTTGCACTTCTGATGTATATATTGTTGTATTTTGGCATATCTCATAAGCTTTAGAATAAGAATTTTCCTTCAAATTTATCTTATCAAGTATTTCCTTACTTCCTTCATCTAACTGAATAACTTCAGTAATATTTCTATCAACTATTTTTGTTATTGTTGTTTTATCTTCAATATTTACTATTAAAGAATTCTCATTCTCTTCTAAGTTTATTAGATTAGGCACAGTAATAGAAACTGGTGCAATCATTTCTAATTTATATCCATCAAGCTTTTGTTTTAATTTTGTTAATTCTATTCGATTTTGACTTATATTTATAACTTTAACTTTTCCATCATCAACTATATTATTGATTATATATCGTGTTTCCATAGAGCTTGAGTTATAACCTTTTTCTGTGCAATATGTATCGAATTCGAGTTGTATTGATTTTTCTAAATCCTTTTTATTTAATTGTGAAAACATGCTAAAATACTGATAAGATTCCTGTGTTAGGTTAATACTTATCGGTGTTTTAAAACTATAAGTTTCCTCAACTATTTGCTTGATAGTTTGAGAAATATTACTATAAAATTTAACGCCAGAAGCTTCTATTTTAATTTTGTCTTTTTCTTTTGAAACTTTTGCATATTTAATTAAATTTTCTTCAATATACAATCCTAAATAACTTGACATTTTGTCTCCCTACCTCTTAATATTACACTTACTTTTATTTTATCTTTTTTAGACAAAAAGTCAATAGTTTTTTGTGAAATGTAATCTAATTGTATTTTTTGTAATATTTTTGTAATATTTTTGTAATATTGTGATGTATATTAATTGTTTTTTTGGTAAATACTACTATTAATAAACTTTTAGGAGGTCATTATGAAACCATTAGATTCAAAAAAAGATTATCAAAAATATGTTGAGCAAAAATCACCAAATTCTCCTATTTTTAAGAATTGTTTTAATGCGTTTTGGGTTGGAGGTTTAATTTGCACAATAGGTCAAATTATTATGAATATTTGTAAATCAAAAGGTTTTTCTGTAGAAATTTCTGGAACTATAGTTTCTATTATTTTAATAGGAATTAGTGCATTCTTAACTTCTCTTAACATTTTTAATAAAATAGGAAAATTCGCAGGTGCAGGTTCATTAATTCCAATCACAGGTTTTGCCAATTCTATAGTGTCTCCTTCTATGGAATACAAATCTGAAGGGTATATTATGGGTGTTGGCGGAAAAATGTTTACTGTAGCTGGTCCTGTACTTGTTTTTGGTATTTCAACTTCCATAATTATAGGATTAATTTATATGATTTTTAACACTCAGTCTATAACTTTAGTTTAATTTAAGAAAGGATGAAAAATATGCAAAAATTAGGAAAACAAACTATAAAATTTGATACACCACCTACTATCACAGAAGTTGCTTCAATTGTTGGTCCAAAAGAAGCAAACGGACCATTAGCAAAGTATTTTGATCAATGTTTAGAAGATGAATTCTGGGGTGAAAAAACTTGGGAAAAATCAGAAAGCAAAATAATTAAAGAAACTGTAAATTTAGCTATTTCAAAATCAGGAATTCCAAATAATGATATAGAATATTGTTTTGCAGGTGACTTATTAAATCAATGTATTTCTTCAAGTTTTGGACTTAGAGGGCTCAACATTCCTTTTCTTGGAATTTTCGGTGCTTGTTCAACTTTTGTTGAAGGATTAAGTCTTGGTGCAATAATTATTGAAGCATGTGCTAAACACGTTTTATGTGCCGCTTCTAGTCATTTTTGTAGTGCTGAAAAACAATTCAGATTCCCATTGGAATTAGGAAATCAACGTCCACCAACTTCACAATGGACTGTTACTGGTGCTGGTGCAGCTGTTTTATCTAAAACTGGAAATGGTCCTTTTATAACACACATTACTTCAGGAAAGATTATAGACATGGGAATAAAAGATTCAAACAATATGGGAGCAGCAATGGCACCTGCAGCTCTTGATACATTATTATGTCATTTTAATGATACAGGAAGATCCCCTTCTTATTATGATGTTATACTGACAGGTGATCTTGGTCATGTTGGGAAAGAAATTTTAACAGAACTTGCTTTAGAAAAAGGCTATAATATTAAATCTAATTATAATGATTGTGGAGTTTTGATTTTTGACAAAGAAAAACAAGATACACATGCTGGTGGTAGTGGCTGTGGTTGTTGTGCTACTGTTTTCTCTGGTTACTTTTTCAAACAATTTAAAGAGCGAAAAATTAAAAGAATTTTATTAATTGCTACAGGTGCTTTGATGAATTCCACTTCTTCTCAACAAGGAGAATCAATTCCTGGCATTGCACATGCAGTTAGTATTGAATTGTAGAAATAATGATTTAAATTGGAGGTTTTTATATTGGATTGGTTACAAAATATTGAATGGATGAGTTTAATTAAAAGTTTTGTTGTTGGTGGATTAATTTGTGTTATTGGTCAAATTTTGATTGATAAAACAAAACTTACTCCAGCACGTATATTAGTATTATTTGTTACAACTGGTGCTATTTTAGGCGGACTTGGAATATATCAATATCTTGTTGATTTTGCAGGTGCTGGAGCAACTGTGCCTTTAACCGGATTTGGAAATAATTTAGCCAAAGGTGCTATTAAAGCAGTAAAAGAATATGGAATTATAGGTGCATTTACTGGAGGTGTAACTGCAGCTGCAGGTGGAATTTCCGCAGCAGTGTTTTTTGGATATATTGCATCTTTAATTTCAAAACCAAAAATGAAAAAACAATAAAAGATGCCAAAATTGACATCTTTTATTAATCTTTTAAATTTCTTTATATTTTTTATATTTATTATAAGAAATTATACCCATAATTGTTACAAAAACTACTATTAACATTAGAATATTTTTGATTCCTGCAGATGGTAAGTTTTCTTTTGCTATTGTATCATCTTCATTTGAAGTATTTCCATTTGTAGCAAATTCTTTCCAAGAAAAATTGTCATCACCATAGAAATGTAGTGAAAACCAATTATCATTTTCTGCATATTTATTGCATCTTGCTAATGTTACACCTTCTGTTTTTACATATTTACCATTTTCATCTTCTACTACTGCATATAAGAAATAATATTCGCCATCCTCAACATTATTATCTGAAAATAATGCTTCATCTAATTCATAGCCAGAACTAGCAGAATTACTTTTCACTGTTTTGTCATAGAATGCATTTGCCGTTTTAGCATAATTTAGCAAATCTTCAAATGCATTTGTTTTTTCATCATATATATTTTTTAATATTGTATCATCACTTATTTTTCCTATTCTGAAATGTATATTTCTTATTGTTTCATCTCCCCATGGAGTATTAAATAATATTTGAGTATGGTCTTTTGAAATGAATGTTAGTCTAAATACATCAGTATATTTCTTTTGTTCAGGTTTATCTAGTTTTACTTTATCTAATACTAATTTATTTATTTCTTTTCCATCTTCATAATATTTTTCATATACGTATAAATACTGTTCTGAACCTAATTCTAAATATTTTGACATATTTTCAATTACAAATATATTGTTTTCTGAATCGTATTTTAAATTAGATAAATTTTCAGAAAATTCAGGATTTGAGTTTTCATCTCCTATAAAATAATAATAAAAATGTGAATCTACATGGTTTGCGTTTTCTATATTTAATTTATATGCCCAAGGTACAGAATCTTGAACTATTTCTATTTTAGCATTATCCCATTTATCTTCTACTATTTCACTATCATCTGATTTCAATTCATTAGAATATATTTGAAAATTATAATATGTGTTTTCCTCATTTTCGATTTTTGCCCATAATATAAAATATATTTTTCCAGAATAATTCTTAAAATCTAGTGAAATATTATTTGTTGTATTATTTATTTCTATCCATGAATCAGTATAATTTGGAATAGTTTCATAAAATTTTTCTTGTAATGCTAAAGTTTCTGTTTCTACAGATTTTATATAAGCTTGAAGTTCTTCATATGCTTTATCATACTTTTCTTTTGCTATATTAATTTCTGTTTCTTCAGCAGTTTCACTTTTTAATAAATTAAGATATTCTGTTTGTAAAGTTGTTACATTTGTCTTTTTTTCAGATATTTTTTCTAGTGTTTCTTGGTTGTATTTTTCTATTTCTTGATATTTTTCTACTATTTTATTATATGTACTTTCAGAAATATCATTTTTCTGATATGAAAGATTATAACCCTCTTCACTTGTAGAAATAGTTGCTGTTGCTTTTTCATTTCGGATATTTATCATTAGTGGTAATTTAATATATCCATTTGTATCAAAATCTTCACTGCTTATAGCTTTTACACTATATATGTTTATAAATGTTAAAATTATAAATACAGTTATTATAAAAATTGATTTCTTTTTCATTTTATCTCCTCGTTTCTTAAAATTTTCTTTTGAATTATTTTTAAAACTCCTATAATACTATATTAATAGTATCAAACAAAATTTTATTTTGCAATACTTTTTTTAAAATTTATAAAAAACAAATAATATATATAGAAATCTTTATTTTAAAATAACATCATGTGCTCCACCTTCTGTAATACTTACACTTGAAACAAGTGTTAATCTAGCTTTTTCATGTAATTCTGGTATTGAAATTACGCCACAATTGCACATTGTAGATTTTATTTTAGATACAGTTACTTCTAAGTTTTCTTTCAAAGAACCAGCATATGGTATATATGAATCAACACCTTCTTCGAAAGAAAGCTTTTGTGCGCCTCCCATATCATATCTTTGCCAATTTCTAGCCCTATTTGAACCTTCTCCCCAGTATTCTTTTACATAATTATTATTAATTTTTAAAATTCTCGTAGGACTCTCGTCAAATCTCGCAAAATAACGTCCCATCATTACAAAATCTGCTCCAAGTGCTAAAGCAATTGTAATATGGTGATCATGCACTATTCCACCATCTGAGCATACTGGTATATATACTCCTGTTTCATTAAAATATTTATCTCTAGCTTCTACAACATCTATTAATGCACTAGCTTGTCCTCTACCAATACCTTTTGTTTCTCTTGTAATACATATAGAGCCTCCACCAACTCCAACTTTTATGAAGTCTGCACCTGCTTCAGCCAAATATTTAAATCCTTCTGCATCAACTACATTTCCTGCTCCTACTTTTACTTTATCTCCATATTTATCTCTAATAAATTTGATTGTATTTTTTTGCCATACAGAATATCCATCAGAAGAATCTATACATAGTAAGTCAACTCCTGCATCTACTAATGCAGGTACTCTTTGTTCATAATCTCTAGTATTTATTCCTGCTCCAACAACATATCTTTTATCTTTGTCAAGCAAAGAATATGGATTGTGCT
Source organism: uncultured Clostridia bacterium (assembly GCA_944387425.1). Classification (GTDB taxonomy): domain Bacteria; phylum Bacillota; class Clostridia; order TANB77; family CAG-508; genus CAG-269. The sequence continues at coordinate 8,303 of CALXEV010000009.1, read as the reverse complement.
TTCTTTCTTCATAATCTTTTCTAAATACTAAGAATTTTAAATTTCCTTTTTGATCTAATATTGGCAAACATTCTTTTTTGTATTTCCAAATTATATCATTTGCTTCTGAAAGAGAAATTCCTTCTTCAGCAAAAACTACTTTTTCGATTGGTGTCATATAATTTGAAATAGGTGCATCCATATTATCTCTTGAAATTCTATAATCTTTATCTGTTACAAGTCCAAGAAATTTTCCATTTGCTGTTCCATCTTCTGTTACCATTACAGTTGAATGGCCTGTTCTTTTTACTAATTCTAAAACTTCTTTTAATGGTGTATTACTTTTAACATTTGAATCACTTACTACAAATCCTGCTTTATGTTTTTTCACATGTTTAACCATTTTGGCTTGTGATTCTATTGATTGTGAGCCAAATATAAATGCAACTCCACCTTCTCTTGCAAGTGCTATACCCATTTCTTCTCCTGAAACTGATTGCATTATTGCAGAAACCATAGGTACATTTGCATAATATTCTGGTTCTTCACCTTTCTTATATTTAACTAATGGTGTTTTTAAAGATACATTTGATGGTATACATCTTTCATCTGTTAAATTTGGTAGTAGTAGAAATTCATTAAATGTTCTTGATACATCCTCTAAAATCTTTGCCATATTATTTTTCCCCCTTTATTAATTTATTTATTATATCATATATATGATACCAACTATAAGCTTTTATGATATTGCTATTTTGAACTTCTTGGTTGTATGGGCAATCATATTTTATCACTTTTACTTTTTTAGATATATCTAAAATATTTGATGGACTATCTTCTATCATTATATCTACTTTATTATCTAAACAGCATTGCATTTTTTCTTTGTCACTCTTAAATATTAATTTATCATATTTTATTTTGTTTTTGTCAAGCCATTCTTTTGTAAATTCTTGCATTTTACCATAATATTCTTTAGGCATTCCATATTCATTTCTAGCAGTTATTATATAAATTTTATTTCCTTCTTGCATTAGCTTTTCTATTATTTCAGATGCAAATTCTCTTGGCTCACTTTCTCTTACATATTTTACTAAATATTTATTCCAGAATTCTTGTTCTTGATTTGCTAACCAATTAAATTTTTTTGTTTCCCAATATTCTTCTGGTTTAACTTCTATATTTAAATTATTTTCTACAGAAAATTTAGTTCCATAAGTTAGCATTTTCGTTTCTAAATCAACTAGTACTCCATCTACATCTATTCCTATATTCATTTTTCTCCTCCGTTTATTCTATATAAAAAACACAAAGAGGCATTATTTTGAATTTACGTTCAAAATAATAACCTCCTCTCATAAAATATAAAATTATGCTTTTTTTGCTATTTCAGCGATTTCTGTAAATGCTTTTTCATCATTTACAGCTATTTCAGCTAACATTTTTCTGTTGATTGTTACATTAGCTTTTTTTAATCCAGCGATTAATTTGCTATATGTTAATCCATTCATTCTTGCAGCAGCATTTATTCTTGCTATCCATAGTTTTCTGAAATTACTTTTCTTATCTTTTCTTCCAACATATGCATAAGATAATGATTTTAATACTGCTTGATTTGCATTTCTAAATCTATAGTGTTTTGCACCATAATATCCTTTTGCTTGTTTTAATACTTTTTTATGTCTTGCTCTTGTTGTCATTGCTGATTTTACTCTTGCCATTTCTATTCCCTCCTACTCTACTATTAGTTACCATATGGTAATAATTTCTTTATTGTGTTTTCACAAGTCTTATCTGCATATGCTCCTGGGCGTCTTGCTGATAATTTTTGTCTTTTTGTTTTATTTGCTAATAAATGTCTTCTATTAGCTGTTGTTCTTTTTACTTTTCCTGTTGCTGTTAAAGAATATCTTTTTTTAGCTGCTTTATTTGTTTTTAATTTTGGCATGCTTATCGCTCCTTTCAATTGTTTTCTTTTTTATTTATTTATATCAAGCCTTTTATTTATAGACTATGTCCACAATTAGTTGGCTTTTTTAGCTAATATAACAAACATGTTCTTTCCTTCTAGTTTTGGACTTTTTTCAACTACTGCAATATCTTCTAATGCTTTGATAAAGTCATTCAAAACATTTTCTCCCATTTTTGTGTTGTTTAATTCTCTTCCTCTAAATCTTACAGTAATTCTTACTTTGTTTCCATCTTCTAAGAATTTTCTTGCATTTTTTGCCTTAAATCCAAAATCATGTTCTTCAATGTTTGGTGTTATTCTTAATTCCTTTGTTTCTTGTATTTTTTGTTTTTTCTTTGCTTCTTTTTCTTTTTTAGATTGTTCAAATCTATACTTTCCATAGTTCATTATTTTGCATACTGGTGTTTGAGCATTTGGTGAAACTAAAACTAAATCTAATTTCTTTTCTCCTGCTATATCTAAAGCTTTACTTAACGGAACGACTCCTAGCTTTTCTCCAGTATCACTTATCAATTGAACCTCTCTTGCTCTTATTTGACCATTTATTGGTAATTCTTGTTTTATAAAAAACACCTCCTAGTATTTTTAAGTCAAACTAAAAAAATTGACTTTGTTACAAGTCAATTCCACACAAATATAGATATTTACATTTTATATCTAATTTTTCTAACCTTTTACCACAAAGCTAAGGTGAGAAGTGGATAACTTCTTCTTGTAACGAATAATATTATACTATGTTATAAAGTTTTTGTCAATATTTTTTTGATAAATTGTTTATAAATAATTTAAAAGTAAAGGAACAGCTAGAAAAGATAATATCCTCTCTAGCTGTTCTAGTTTTATTTATTCAACTTTTCAGAAAAATAATAGTTAACTGCCGCAACTCCTTTAATAAGGGTAAACAAAAATATTGTAAAATAAATAACCCCAACAATAATTACAACAATAAGATTTTCTTCATTAAACCACATTGCTATAAATCTTGATAAGAAATAAAAAAACACAAGTAATAATGAAGAAACCGGTCCACTTTCACTTAAGATGATATAACTCCATTTGTTATTATTAAGTATTTCATCTTTTTGTTTTCCTATTGCATTTAAAATAGAAGCAATAAGATATATACCTATTCCTAAATAAGCAAAAATTGCAAGAATGACTCTTGGAATGTCATATTTATTTGTAAATTCATTAATTATAAAAACCATAGCAATAACTAGGTAACTAATTAGTAGCCTTGTGTAAAATTTTTCATTCCGGGCTAATGTAATAATTTTGTTTTTCATTTTGGCTTTCATATCATTTTCCTCCTAACAAATTATTGTTAATGATGAATAGAACTTAACTGGCTTTTACCAGACAGTTGTATTTTATCATATAGCAAAGTATTTTTCAAGAGTTTAGGGTATATTTTTATATGTATGTTTTTTATTTTTTTTCGCGTTTTCTCTTGAATTTATTTTTATTTTGTTATAGTATATAGAATATAATGTCTTTTACATAGGAGGATAAAAAATGCCAACAAAAACTAAAGAAATAAATGAAAAAAATAACAAAAAGACAAATAAAGTTGCCACAACTAAAACTACAGTAAAACCAAAAACTTCCTCAAAAGGAACTGCAAAGAAAAAAGACACTGCAAAAAAGGCTGTTGCCAAGAAAGCCGAGAAAAAAGTTACTGCCAAAAAAACTACTGTAAAGAAAACTACAACAACTGCTAAGAAAGCCACAGTCAAAAAGGCTAGCACAAAAAAAGTGACAGCAAGAAAAAGCACTGCAAAAAAAGCTGCTACAACAAGAAAAGCAACTGGAAAAACTAAAAAGCAAGAACAATTTGTTGATATTGTTGAATATTATGATTTACCATATAGATATAATGAAACAGTTGTTAAAATACTTTATCAAACTCCTAATACCCTATTCGTATATTGGGATATATCAGATAAAGATAGAGAAAATTATATAAAACAATATGGTGAAAATTTCTTTAATATAACAAGACCTGTTTTAATAATACATAATATTACAATGAATTATAGTTTCGAAGTTCCAATAGATGATTTTGCAAATAGTTGGTATTTACATATAAATGATAGTAAATGTGATTACAAAGTTGAACTAGGAAGACGTCCAAACTATTATAATGAAGAAGCAACAAAAGAGATTCAAGAAAATATCAATACTGATTATATATATGTTTCTTCTTCAAACGAAATAGAAACTCCTAATGACCATGTATTGTTTTCTACAAATGAAAATAATACAATCAAATTCAGAAATATTAAAAATAATGATGAAAAAACTATATCTCTAGTAGATTTTGTTAGAAGTTTACCTGCATTAAAAGAAAAAAGAGACATTCCAATTATAAGTGAAGAAATATTTCAAGCTGTTTACTCAGGCATATATAAAGATGAAGATATTAATTTCTTCGAAAGATTGTCAAATCCATCTTCTGGTGGCTTAGCAACAAGTAATATGTCATCTAGTAGATCAGCATTATTTTAATAAAAATATTAGGTCGTAGGAAATTTCACCTACGACATTATTTAATTATAACAAAAATGACAAAAGAGAACCGGCACCAAATGTCAAAATGCCAAAAAAGAACCGGCACCGATTGTCAAAAAAAGGAGAAATAAACATGCAAAAAAAAGGATATGTAAGTTTCGTACTACATGCACATCTTCCATTCATCCACCACCCAGAAAGCGATGATTATTTGGAAGAATCATGGTTATACGAAGCAATCTCAGAAACATATATACCATTATTAAAAGTTTTTAAAAGTCTAGTTGATGAAGGAGTAAACTTTAGAATAACAATGTCCATGACTCCTCCTCTACTATCAATGTTAGATAATGAACTTTTGCACAAAAAATATATACACTATTTAGAGCAACTAATTGAATTATCAGAAAAAGAAATAAAAAGAACAGCTTATGACAAGAAACTAAACGAGCTTGCTCATTACTATTATGACAGATATTCAAGTGACTTGCATCTTTTTAGAGATGTATTCAAATGTAATTTAATAGAGCAATTCAAACATTTTCAGGATATAGGAGTACTAGAAATAATCACTTGTGGTGCAACACATGGATATTTTCCTATCCTTTATGTTACAGAAGAAACTGTTAGAGCTCAAATTGCAGTAGGTGTACAAACATATGAAAAATACTTTGGCAGAAAACCTCGCGGAATTTGGTTACCTGAATGTGGTTATGTACCAGAAGCAGATAAATATTTAAAAGAATTTGGAATAGATTATGCTATTGTTGAATCACATGGAATTTTATATGCAGACCCTACCCCAATTTACGGAACTTGTGCACCAATCGTTTCACCTGGCGGATTAGTTTGTTTCGGTCGTGATATGAAATCATCTCAACAAGTATGGAGTTCAATTGATGGATATCCAGGAGACTTCAATTATAGAGAATTTTATAGAGATATTGGTTATGAAGCTGACTATGATTATATAAAACCATATATTGCACACAATGGAGTTCGTGTTCATACAGGAATAAAATATTATAGAATAACCGGAAAAACAGATCAAAAAGATTATTATAATGTTCAATGGGCCCATGATTCTGCAGAAAGACAAGCAGGTCATTTCTTAGATTCTCGTACAGAACAAATAAAAAATGTAGCAGATTATATGAAAGTACCCCCTATTATTTTATGCCCTTATGATGCTGAATTATATGGACATTGGTGGTATGAAGGACCATATTGGCTATATATTTTATTTAAGAAGATTTATTATGATGATTGTAATTTTGAATTAATTACACCTTCCGAATATATTGACAAATATCCAAATATTCAAGTTGCTTCTCCTTGTCGTTCGAGTTGGGGTGCAAATGGATATAGTGGAGTATGGTTAAATCCAACAAATGATTATGCACATCGTCATTTGCATAAAGCTGGTGATAGAATGGTTGAACTTGCAACATCATATCCTAATGCTGAAGGAACAATTAAAGACGCTTTAAATCAAGCAGCAAGAGAACTTCTTCTTGCACAAAGTAGTGATTGGCTATTTATTATAACAAATGGAACAATGGTTGATTATGCAAAAAAACGTATTAAAGAACACATTGGTCGTTTTACAAAATTGTATTATCAAATTAAGAGTAATAAAATTGATAAAGCATTTTTAAAGAATATTCAATTAAAAGATTGTGTATTTCCTGAAATTGATTATCATATTTATAAAAAATTATAATTTTTGTCACAGGGACGGTCCTTGTGACAATTTTTATTTTTCAGAATATTATATGTTAGTTGTATAGGTTATTACTTTTATGGAGATACTATACAAAATAGGTTTTTACGAGGAGTTTTTATGAGTTCATTATGTATTAAAACTAACAATGATGATATTTTGCAATATCTACAAGAAGAATTTTATAATTTTAATATGTTAAATGTAAGTTATTCATGCAACGAATTTAAATCTTATAAAAATATCATTATCCACTATATAGGAATAGATAATGAGCTATTTTACACAAAACTCGCTACTATTTTCTCTTACTTAGTTATTGATTATTTTGAATATGATATTATAAAAAGTATTTTACTTTCAAATTATTTTTATTTTAATAATTCTGAGTTTGATAAAATTTTAGAGCTGTGTAATGAAAATCTTTGTGAAGATGAACAATTTTCTTTTGAAAATAGACAAATGCTTTTGTTTGACACCTTCTACGAATATATACAAAAAAATCATTCTATAGTAATAACTGGTTTTATTAATTTTAGATTATCAGATTATAGAAAAATGCTTGAAGACTTGGTTGATTTTTCTGTTAATGAATATATTATAGAAAGAGAATATCTTGAATTTGTTTCTCTTTTGAGATTATATATTAATTCTCAACCAACTCTTACAGATATAATTCATATGGTATGTATTAATTATGATATTATTTTACTTGACGAAAATCTAAACATGATTGATATTAAAAGAAATTCTTTAAATGCAAAATATTTGTCAGATATTTCTTTTTCCAATAATGATTTTGTTTTAAATACATTATTAACTTTATTACCAGAGCATATCTTTTTACACACCGCAAATACATCAAATAATTTAGAATTTATCAATACTATTAAATTAATTTTTGAAAATCGTATTACAATTTGTACTGATTGTAATATTTGTCATTTATATAAAAACTTTAATTTAAAACCAAATAAAAAATAGCCATTTAATTTTATTTTCGTTAATGGCTATTTTTTTAATTATTATATAACATTTATACCGCAAAATTAATTCCTCTTGCAACAACATCTTTCATATTTTCAATCAAATCATCAATCTCTTTAGGAGTTACTATCATATTATATTCCCCTACATTTAAAGCCTCTTTAACTTCTTCATACTTATCATTTTGTTGTAATTTATTTAAGTGTTCATTTGACTCTGCTTTTTCTTGCAATCTATCTATAAATATATCAATTCCATCTGATACAAGAGTTGCAAGTTCAACAACAGTTGGAATTCCTATTGCAACAACAGGTATTCCAAGAGAATTTTGGCTTATTTCTTGTCTAGTATTACCCACTCCAGCTCCTGGAACAATTCCTGTATCTGATATTTGTATTGTACTACTAATCCTATCTATGCTTCTTGATGCTAATGCATCAATTACAATTAGCAATTTAGGTTTTGTGTTATCGACTATTCCTTTTAAAATTTCAACTGTTTCTATTCCAGTAGTTCCTAAAACTCCTGGTGCAATTGCACTTACAGGTCTTGTACCTTCTTCAACATATTGTGGCAAATATTTAATAATATGTCTTGTAACATCAATTTCATTTGTTACTTTTGGACCTAAAGCATCAGGTGTTACATATATATTTCCAAGTCCTACAATCAAAATTTCCCCTTGCTTGTCTGTATGCATGTCAATTATCTTTCTTAATTCATTTGACAATGTTTCTGAAGCTTTTTGAATTTCGCCTTCTCCTGCTATTTTTAATTTTTTTACATCAATTGTTATATAATTTCCTATTGGCTTTCCTAGTGCTTGTTCTCCATTTTGATTTGTAATTTTTACTCTAGATACTTTTATATTTTCATTAATATTCTCTTCTGTACTTTCTACACCTTCTATTTGTTGTAACTTGTTCACTTTTTGATATATATCTCTTCTTTCAAGTGCTAAATCTGTTCTAAAATTATACATGAAAAACCTCCTCAAAAATAGTTTTTATTAGTATTTCTAATTTGAGGTTTCTTTATGCAAAAATGACAAAAAAGAACCGGCACCAAATGCCAAATGTCAAAATATCCCTACAACTTCGCCATTTTCATCAATATCAATACTTTCAGCAG